>JBDSUN010000179.1:0-6039 GCA_039927735.1 Acidimicrobiales bacterium
ACACCCCTGCGCCCGTCGGCCGGGCCCTGGCCGACGCCCACCTGGTGGCGGCGCTGGGTCGACCCCGTGCCGACGCGATCCTCGAGACGCTGGCACCCCTCGGCGAGCGCGCCCACGCGCTCGCCCAGGTGCTGGTCGACCACCTGCGCTACGGCGTGCCGTTGCTGCCTGCCCTCGAACGCACCGGTCTCGAGCTGCGGCTCGACCGGCGCCGGCAAGCCGAGCTCGACGCCCGCCGGGTGCCCGTGCGGCTGCTCGGACCCCTCGTGGCGTGCGTCCTCCCTGCATTCGCCCTCCTCACGGTCGTCCCCCTGCTCGCAGCGTCCCTCGAGGCCCTGCCCACGTGACGCACACCACCGACCCATCGGAGGTCTCCATGCTCCGGACACTCGTGTCCCTCCAGGTCCTCGCCCTCGCGACGACCGACCGCATCCGTCGACGCCTCGTCGACGACCGCGGCCAGTCCACCGCCGAGTACGCCCTCGTGCTCCTCGGTGCCGCAGCCGTGGCCCTGCTGCTCGTGGCCTGGGCCACCAAGACGGACAAGATCACCAAGCTCTTGAACGCGGTCCTCGACAGCGTCTTGGGCGACGCCAAGTGAGTCGGCTGCGGCCCTCCCCGCTCGGTCGAGGCGACCCGGGCCAGGCATCGGTGGAGCTCGCGCTCCTCCTTCCGGTGGTCTTGCTCCTCCTCCTGGCCGTGCTGCAGGTGGGCCTCTTGGCCCGCGATGTGGTGCTGGTCACGCATGCCTCACGCGAAGCGGTGCGCGCCGCAGCCACCGATGCCGACCCGGCTGCCGCCCGCCAGGCGGCAGCCGCGTCGAGCGGGCTCGATGTCGACCGCCTCACCGTCACCGTCGGCAACCGGGGCCTGCCTGGCGACCGGGTGCGGGTCGAGGTCGTCTATCGAGCCAGGACGAGGGTCCCGCTGATCGGTCGCCTGGTCGGCGATCGCACGATCCGCAGCGAAGCCACCATGCGGGTGGAGACCCCTCCCTGAAAGGCTTCGCTCGATCGCGGTCGGAGCGAACCGAGTCATGCGGGAGAAGCCGGACAATCCGGTGTGACCTTCCCAGCGTCAGCTGATCCGTGGGAGGATCAGGCCGCCATCGCGACGAAGCGCGGGCGTGCTGACGTGCGCTCACCCGGGTGCACGCACCTCGCTCAGGAGGGGCCGTACCGTCCCGCCGACAACGCCACAACCGAGATCCGGGGCCCGTTCGGCCTCGTCGTGGAGGAACCACCCACAGGTGCAGGCGATCGGCGCACCGGCCGGCCGTCGTCCGCCGCATCCGCTCCATCTGACCTGCGTCGGGCCGGGGTACTGACCACCGTCAGGTCCCCGGCTGCGGGCCACTGAGACCCCCCCCACCCCATGGCCCCCCTCTTCGCCACCGCTGCCATCGTCCTCATGGTCGCCGCGCTGTCCGTCTACGGCCCCGTCGCCCGCCCGCAGCCTCCCGCCCACCTGCGCTCCGGCGGCGAGCTGGCCGCGGTTCCGCCTCAGACCGGCAACCAGGTCCTCGATCGCATCGTCGGCGGCCTGCGCACGCGACGGTGGGCCCGGATGCTGCTCACCACGGCGTCGGTGGGGCTGCTGGTGGCTGCCGTCGGGACGATCGGCCATCCCTTCTACACGAACCTCCTGCAGGACCGCCTGCAGGGCGAGCTCAACGAGCAGATCACCTCGCCCGAGCTCAAGCAGGCCTACCTCGACCGCAACGTGGGCATCGGCGACAGCCTCACCCGAATCGTGATCCCGGACCTCGAGGTCGATGTGGTGGTCGTCGAGGGCACCACCGCCAGCGCCCTGCGCGCCGGAGCCGGCCACTACGCCGACTCCCCGCTGCCCTGCGAGATCGGCAACGTGGCCATCGCCGGCCACCGCACGACCTACGGCCGACCGTTCCACAACGTCGACCTTCTGGAGGTGGGCCAGCAGATCACGCTGAAGACACCCGTCGGCTCGTGCACCTACGAGATCACCCAGGAGCCCTTCGTGGTGGCGCCGACCGCGCTCGAGGTGGTGGCCAACACCCCTGAGGAGGCCACCCTCACCCTCACCACCTGCGAGCCCAAGGGCAGCGCCCGCCAGCGCCTCATCATCAAGGCCACCCTCGTCACCAGCGACATCGAGCCCAGCGCAGGAGCAGCCGCATGAGGCGCTCCGCCGCTCTCCCGCTGTGGGTCGTGCTCACCGCCACGACCGTCTGGTCCGGCCTGGCCACCCCTGCGTCAGCCGGCAGCACGATCCCTGCCGACCAGCAGTGGGGCGGGTCAGACGTCGTCTCCCCTCCGGCGGTCGTGTCGCCGGTCACCACTGTGGGGCTCACCGGCACCATCCGGGACGAGACGAACCAGGGCTTCGTCGAGCCTGACGTCCGGCTGACCATGAGCCGCTCTGCGGACGCATGCCTGAGCGCCGCGGTCGATGCCACCAACGAGCCTGCGGAGCTCTACGGGTTCCCAGCCCGTCGGAGGTACGACTTCTCGGGCTCCGTTCCGTTCGCCCCAGAACGAAACGGCGACTACCCGGTGTTCGTGTGCATCGACGGTCAACCGCTGATGGACACCTCCATCCCGGTCCGGCTTCCAGCGCCCAAGGTGGCCAACGTCGTGGCAACCGCGTCGGGCCGAACCATCACGGTGTCCTGGGATCCGACGGGTGCGCCCGATGTGAGCCATCGGGTCGAGCGGAGCGTCGACTCGGAAGCGTTCTCCGCGGTGACGCTGGCCGGCCCCGGAGCGGTCAGCTTCGTGGACCGCGACCTGCCTGCCGACTCGGGCGAGGCGGCCTACCGGGTGATCGCCGTCCGGCCGAACGTGGCGGATGCCAGAGCGTCGAACGCTTCGGCCGTGACCTTCGAGGCGGCACCGGTGGACCCGGGCGGTCCCGGTCCATCCGGCGCCACAGGGGACGGCCCGAGTGGCTCGGGCGCCGGAGTGGCCGGCTCCGCCGCCTCAGGCGACACCGGTGCTGGCGGGAGCGGTCGCCCGGGCGGATCGTCCTCGAGGCGACCAGGGTCGTCCATCGGAGTGCCGCGGGTGGGGACGCCGTCGGGGAGCTTCTTCCCGCCGCGGCTGTCGCCGTCGGGCACGGAGGACGTTGGGTTCAGCGAGGAGCTGCCCTTCGAGGACGAAGACGACGAGGAACCCGGCCAGCAGGACGCGGTGCTGCCCGAGGACGGGCAGGCGTCCGCCCCCTTCGACGCCGCCCCCGGGCGCGGGTTGATGGTGCCCGTGGCGACCGGCCTGGTGTTGGCGGTGTGGGCCATGCACCTGCGCTTCCTGGCTCGAGCCGCCAAGCCCCAGTACGTGGAGCCTGACGAGCTCCCCGACCTCGTCCAGTGGTGACGAAGGGCTCCTAGGCCAAGATCGCCCGGAGGAGGACGAGGGCGGCGGCCTTGTCGAGGTGGTCGTTGCCGTTGCCGCACTTGGGTGACTGGATGCACGACGGGCACCCGTCCTCGCAGCCGCAGGCCCGGATGCTCTCCTCCGTGGTGGCGAGGTGCCGATCGGCGGCCTCGTAGCCGAGCTCCGCGACACCGGCGCCGCCGGGCATGGCGTCGTAGATGACGATGGTGGGCAGCCCGGTGTCGGCCTGGCGGGCGGTCGAGACACCCCCCACGTCCCACCGGTCGCAGATGGCGAACAGGGGCAGCATGCCGATGGCGGCGTGCTCGATGGCGTGCAGCGCCCCCGGGAGGCGTGAGGCATCGAGGCCGGCGGCCTCGACCACCTCGGGGTCGACGACGTACCAGATGGCCCGAGTGACGAGCGTGGCCGAGGGCAGATCGAGCGGCTCGGTTGTGACGACGGCGTCCGTGAGGGTGTCCTTGCGCTGGTAGCCGACCACCGTCGAGTGCACCTCGGCCGTGCCGAGATGCAGCTGGGCTCGCCCCACTGGTCGATCGGCATCGACCTCCAGGAGCCGGATCTGGGTGTCGCGACGAGGCACCGTGTAGGTGGCGCCATCGTCGGGCTCCACCCTGGCCACGCCGCCGTCGAGGTCCAGCTCCGCGACCCGCCAGTGGTGGCCTTGGTGGAGGTAGGAGGCGCCGCGGTGCACCGTGGCCGGGGCTCGGGCCCGGTCGACGTCCCCGACGGGGCGCTGGCCGTCGGCGGTGACGATGCGCACCGGTGCCCCGGACCCGGTGCGCAGGCCGACGCCGTGCGACGGCCAGCCGCTCCCCACCCATACGGCGATGGGTTCCTGCCGACGACCCCGGTGGCGCACGGCCAGCTCGTCGGCCTGCACCAGCCGACGCACCGCGTCGTCGAGCACGCCGGGCCACCAGCGCTGGTCGCCGTGGGTGAGCGGCAGCTCGTGGGCGGCGCAGCGCAGGTGCGGGTCGACCACGAAGGGGTTGGCGGGGTTGACGATGGCGGGCTCCGGTCGCCGGGACAGCAGCTCGTCGGGATGAGCGGCCAGCCACTGGTCGAGCTGGTCGTTGCCGGCCACCAGCACCGCCGCGGAGCTGCCCCCGGTGCGCCCCGCCCGGCCGGCCTGCTGCCAGAAGGAGGCGATGGTGCCCGGGAACCCGTCGATGACGACGACATCGAGCCCACCGACGTCGATCCCCAGCTCCAACGCGGAGGTGGCCACCACCCCCGACAGCTCGCCGGCGAAGAGCTCGTCCTCGATGGCCCGCCGCTCCTCAGAGAGGTAGCCACCGCGGTACGCCCGCACCCGTCGACCCAGGGTGCGGGGCAGGCGCCGCCGCACGTCGGCGGCGACGATCTCGACGCCCCGCCGGCTGCGGGCGAACCCGAGGGTGCTGTGGCCGGCGTCGATCATCCCCGCCATCACGGCGGCTGTCTCGCGATGGGCGGAGGCGCGCACACCGGATCGCTCGTCGAGCAGCGGCGGCTGCCAGAGCGCCACCGTGCGTGGGCCGCAGGGCGATCCGTCGTCGATCACCGGCGTCACGTCGACGCCCGTGAGGGCCGACGCCAGCCGCTGGGGCTCGCCGATGGTGGCCGACGAGCAGATGAACACCGGGTCGGCACCGTGCTGCACGGCCAGCCGACGGAGGCGGCGCAGCAGCTGGGCGACGTGGCTCCCGAACACGCCGCGGAAGACGTGCAGCTCGTCGACCACGACGTAGCGGAGCCGGCCCAGGAACGTGGCCCAGCGCTCGTGGTGCGGCAACAGCCCGGCGTGCAGCATCTCGGGGTTGGTCAGCACCACCGACGCGTGCTTGCGCACCCAGGTGCGCTCCTCGGGGCTGGCGTCACCGTCGTAGGTGCCGGCCACCACGCCCGGCAGGTCGAGCGCAGTGATGGCCCGGAGCTGGTCGTGGGCCAGCGCCTTGGTGGGGAAGAGCACGAGGCCTGTGCCAGGCCGGATGGGAGCGGATGCGGCCTCGGCGATGGGCGCTTGGTAGCAGAGGGACTTGCCGGACGCGGTGCCGGACGCGACGACCACCGAGCGACCGGCGCGGGCCAGATCGATGGCCTCGGCCTGGTGGGACCACAGCGGGGCGGGGAGCCGCTCCGCCACCGCCGGTGGGAGCGGACGGGCCAGCTCGGCGTAGCGAGGCGCTCGAGCGGGGAGACCGACGAGGTGCAGCAGGCGGCTGGGACCGATGTCCCGATCGATGCCGGCATCGGCGTGGTGCACGCGATCCCGCTCCGCGGCCAGCTCCACCAGCACGTCGGTGATGCCGGCGCGCGCCCGCAGCGCGTCGAGGTGTTCGGAGCGCACGGCCATGAGGTGCGCCGAGCCTACGCCTCCACCCCTGGAGATGACAGGAGTGTAGTTCCAATGGTGTCATCCCGCCCCTCGGATAGGTTGCGGCCATGGAACTCGCGGTGCAGGTGGCTGAGCAGGGTGGATGGGCGGTGGTCCAGGTCCACGGCGACGTAGACATGACCACGGCGCCGCGCTTGCGCGAGCAGGTGATCCGGGTGGTCGTGGACGGCCAGCCGCACGTCATCCTCGACCTCGACGGGGTGGACTTCATCGACTCGACGGGGCTCGGGGTGGTGGTCGGGCTGCTCAAGCGCGCCCGCAGCCAGGGCGGCGACCTGCGCCTCG
>JBDSUN010000180.1:0-4661 GCA_039927735.1 Acidimicrobiales bacterium
CGAGTCGCCCACGGCGGGACGAATCCTGCTCGACGGTCTCGACGTGTCCCGCACCCCGCCGTACCGGCGCAACGTGAACACCGTGTTCCAGCAGTACGCCCTGTTCCCGCACATGTCGGTGTTCGACAACGTCGCCTTCGGGCTGCGGAGCCGCAAGGTCCCGAAGGCCGAGGTGACCACCGCCGTCGGCGAGATGCTCGAGATCGTGCGCATGGGCGACTTCGCCAAGCGGAGGCCGACCCAGCTCTCCGGCGGCCAGCAGCAGCGGGTGGCTCTGGCTCGGGCGCTCGTCAACAAGCCATCCGCCCTGCTGCTCGACGAGCCGCTCGCCGCTCTCGATCTCAAGCTGCGCCAGGCCATGCAGCTCGAGCTCAAGCGCATCCAGCGCGACACCGCCGTCACCTTCGTGTTCGTCACCCACGACCAGCAGGAGGCGCTCACCATGAGCGACCACATCGCGGTGATGAGCGACGGCTGGGTGGAGCAGATCGGCAGCCCGACGGAGATCTACCACCGCCCGTCGACGCCGTTCGTCGCCGGCTTCATCGGTGAGGCCAACCTGCTGCCGGGCACCCTCGCGGGCCGATCAGGCGCGTTGGCCTCCGTGGCGGTGGCCGGCGGCACGGTTCGCGTGCCCGATGCTCCCGACGCCCGGGGTTCCGTGCTGGTGATGGTGCGACCGGAGAAGGTGGACGTCGGGCGGGACGCCCCCGCCGACGGGCGAGCCGGCATCCCCACCACCGTGCAGGAGATCATCTTCCGAGGCGCCACCGTCCACGTCGGGCTGACGGCGGCCGACGGCGCCAGCGTGGTAGCCCACCTGGGCGACGACCGCCTGCTCGACGGCCTGCGCCCAGGCGACCCGGCCTGGGTCACCTGGGAGCAAGAGGCCGCCTACCTGGTCCCCGCCGACGCCGGCCACAGCGGCGCGCCGCCCGACCCGCTCACCGAGCTCGACGCCCTACCCACCGGAGGAACCGAATGACCGCAGCCCCTCGCTCCCGACCCCGCACCCGTGCCGGCCTCGTCCTCACCCGCCGCTCTCTGCTCGGCCGAATGGGGGTGCTGGCCGGCGCGGGCATCGTCGGCCCCGGCCTGCTGGCGGCCTGCGGAGACGATGATGACGAGGCCGGCACCGGTGGCGGTGGGGGCGGCTCGAAGGGCCTCTGGTTCGAGAACTGGCCGGCCTACATCGACGAGGAGACGGTGGCGCTGTTCACCGAGTCCTCGGGGATCGACTTCAACTACACCGAGGCCTTCAACGACAACAACGAGTACTTCGCCAAGGTGCAGGCCGATCTTGCGGCTGACCGGTCGATCGGGCCGGACATCATCGCCCCCACCAACTGGCTGGCCGGTCGACTCATCGATCTGGGCTGGGTGCAGGAGCTGCCGCTCGATGACATCCCCAACGCCGCCAACCTCCTGCCGGATCTGCAGAACCCCGTCTGGGATCCCGACGGCACCTTCAGCCTCCCGTGGCAATCGGGCATGACCGGGATCGCCTACAACATCGAGGCCACCGGCCGGGAGCTGCGGAGCACCGAGGACCTCTTCGATCCTGCCTTCAAGGGGAAGATCGGCATGCTGACCGAGATGCGTGACACCGTCGGTCTGGTGATGCTCCTCACCGGCGAGGATCCCAACGAGGCCACCGTCAACAGCGCCGAGGCCGCCTTCGAGCGCATCGAGGAGGCCAAGAGCAGCGGGCAGATCCGTCAGTTCACCGGCAACGACTACATGGACGACCTGGCCAGCGGTGGTTTCGCGGCCTGCATCGGCTGGTCGGGCGACGTCGGCCAGCTCGCCCTCGATGACCCCAACCTTCGCTTCGTCATCCCCGACGAGGGTGGCATGCGGTGGTCCGACACCATGGTGGTGCCGAACGGGGCGGAGAACGTGGCCAACGCGGCCATCTGGATGAACTACGCCTACGACCCCGAGAACGCCGCCCGGATCGCAGAGTTCGTGGGCTACAACTCACCGGTCTCGGGGGTGCGGGAGATCTTCGAAGCGGGGGACGACTTCCAGAAGTCGCTGGCCGAGAGCCCGCTGCTGTTCCCGGATGACGAGACCAGCAGCCGCCTGTACGTGTTCGGCTCGCTCGACGAGGAGACCGAGGCGGCCTTCGACGAGCGCTTCTCGGGCATCGTCGGGGCCTAGGCGAACCGAGGCGGAGGTGGCAGCCGACGACGACGGCGACCGCACCAAGCGGCGGGGTACGTGGGTGCCCCTCGGCCTCCTGTCCCCCGGGATGATCTGGCTGATCCTGTTCTTCGTCCTGCCACTGGTCACCCTCGCCCGCACGTCGCTGTCGGTGAAGGAGAGCCGCTTCGCCCAGGACGCCAGCTTCACCTGGGAGTGGGCCAACTTCACCAACGCCCTCGGCGACTACTCCGAGCAGTTCACGCGCTCGTTCGTCTACGCCGGCACGGCCACGCTCCTGTGCATCGCGATCGGCTACCCCGTGGCCTACGTGATCGCCTTCCGGGGAGGTCGCTACAAGAACGCGCTGCTGGGCCTCGTGGTGGTGCCGTTCTTCACCTCGTTCCTGATCCGCACCCTGGCGTGGGCGACAGTGCTGGCGGACAACGGGCCCGTGCTGACGATCCTCGACCGGCTGAGCCTGGTCGGCCTCCTGGAGTCCCTCGGCATCGCCGAGAACGGCGGACTGCTGTCCACCCACGCCGCCGTGATCGGCGGGCTGACCTACAACTTCCTCCCGTTCATGATCCTGCCGATCTACGTGAGCCTCGAGAAGATCGATCTCCGGCTCACCGAGGCTGCCAAGGACCTCTACAGCAACGGGTGGACCGCCTTCCGCAAGGTGGTCCTGCCCCTGTCGTTGCCGGGCGTCTTTGCGGGAAGCCTCCTCACCTTCATCCCGGCCGCCGGCGACTTCATCAACGCCCGCTTCCTCGGCGGCCCCAACAACACGATGATCGGCACCGTCGTGCAGGACCGCTTCCTCGTGCAGCTCGACTATCCGACCGCTGCCGCCATCAGCTTCATCCTGATGATCATCATCACGGTGGCGACGCTGATCTACGCCCGCGTCCTCGGCACGGACGACCTCATCTGATGGCCGCCTCCGCCCGTCCCCCCGAGACCGCCGCTGGTCGCGTCGGTCGCTGGGCCCTCACCCTCGTGGCGGTGGCCGGCTTCATCTACCTGTTCATCCCGATCGCCGTGATCATGGCCTACTCCTTCAACAAGCCGCGCGGGAAGTTCAACATCATCTGGCAGCAGTTCACCCTCGACAACTGGAAGGACCCCTTCGCGCCCGGCCCGCTCACCGACGCCATGTTCCTGTCGCTCCGGATCGCCGCCATCGCGGCGGTGGCCGCCACGATCCTGGGGGGCCTGATCGCGCTGGCCCTCGTCCGCTACCGCTTCAAGGGCGGCGCCCTCATCAACCTGCTGCTGGTGCTGCCCATCACCACCCCGGAGATCGTGCTCGGGTCGTCGCTGGCCACCTTGTTCATCGACAGCGGCGTGCAGCGCGGGTTCACCACCATCGTGATCGCCCACGTGCTGTTCTGCACCTCGTTCGTGGCCCTCACCGTCAAGGCCCGCATCCGTGGGTTCGACTGGTCGCTGGAGGACGCGGCCATGGACCTCGGCGCCACCCCGTGGCGAACCTTCAGCCGGGTCACCCTCCCGCTCATCACGCCGGGCATCCTGGCGGCCGCCCTCCTGTCGTTCGCCTTGTCGATCGACGACTTCATCATCACGTTCTTCAACTCGGGCTCCGAGGAGACGTTCCCGCTGCGCATCTTCGGCGCCTCGAGAGTAGAGATCTCCCCCCAGATCAACGTCCTGGCCACCGTCGTCCTCGCCGGCAGCGTCGCCGTCATGCTCGTAGGAGTCCTGCTGAGAAGACGGCTCGACGACGCCTGAAGCCGCAAGGCAGTGGCCCGATCCCGACGCAGTCATGTCGGGATCGAAATCACCGAACCCCCCAGCTGTAGGTCTGCTTGACGAGGCTCATGTAGGTGAAGACCTCGGTGCTGCTGACGCCCTTGATGGAGCGGATGCGGTCGTTGACCACGTCGAGGAGGTGGTGGGTGTCGGTGCACACCACCTCCACCAGGAGGTCGAATCGGCCGGCGGTGATCACGACGTACTCGACCTCGGGGAGGGCCTCGAGGGCGGAGGCCACCTTGCGGACGTCGCCGGTGGTGGACACGGCCACCATGGCCTGGACGGCGAAGCCGAGGGTGGCGGGGTCCGTGACGGCCACCACCTGCATCACACCGCGATCGACGAGGCGCTGCACCCGCTGCCGCACCGCCGCCTGGGAGAGCCCGACGGCGGGGCCGAGCTTGGAGTACGGCGCTCGACCGTCGAGCTGGAGGGCTCGGATGATGGCCTTGTCGGTGTCGTCGAGCTCCGTGGGGGCGTTGGCCATCAGGCGATGATGCCGTGGCTGGGCGTCCCGGCGGGGACATCCAGCGCGCCGGCTACCACCGCGTTCACCACCTGGCCGCCCTCGGTGTTGAGGCCGGGGGCCAGCGCCGGGTCGCGCCGGCAGGCCTCCGTGGCGCCGTGGACGGCCACCTCGACGAGGTACGGGAGGGTGGCGTTGGTGAGGGCGAGGGTGGAGGTGGCTGGCACGGCGCCGGGCATGTTGCCCACGCAGTAGTGCACCACCCCGTGCT
>JBDSUN010000181.1:0-3517 GCA_039927735.1 Acidimicrobiales bacterium
TCGCCTCGTCACCCACGCCGACCTCGACGACGACGACATCGAGCGCGCGGTGACCGCCCTGGGGTCGGCGCCATGATCGAGGCGACGATTCCCGAGCGGGCGCTGGCGGTCTTCGCCCACCCCGACGATCCCGAGGTGGCCTGCGGCGGCACCCTGGCCCGCTGGACCTCCCTTGGCGCCGAGGTGCACCTCGTCATCACCAACCGTGGCGACAAGGGCAGCGCGGATCCTGCCACGGACCCGGATGGGCTGGCCGACCATCGAGCGGCCGAGGTGGCGCGAGCCGCCGCCGTCCTGGGCCTGGCCAGCGTGGAGCACCTCGGCTACGGCGACGGGGAGATGGACAACGACGTCGGCCTGCGGACCCGCCTGGTGGAGATCGTGCGGCGACTCCGGCCCGACGCGGTCATCGCCCCCGACCCGACGGCCGTGTTCTTCGGCGACAGCTACGTCAACCACCGAGACCACCGCGAGCTCGGCTGGGCCCTCCTCGACAGCCTCGTCCCCGCCGCCAGCCCCCTCTACCTGCCCGACGCCGGCACCGCCCACCAGGTCGGCCTGGTGCTCTTGTCGGGCACGCTGGAGGCCAACGCCTGGGTCGACGTCGGCGATGGTCTGAGCACCAAGGTGGCGGCCGTGGGGTGCCACGAGACCCGCCTCGGTGGCGACCCGGCCATCGTGGCCGAGATCCTCGAGCACCGGGCCGCTGAAGAGGGCCGCCGAGCCGGGGTCCCCCACGCCGAGGCGTTCCGTCGCCTCCGCCTCAGCCCCTGAGGGCAGGGTCAGTCGCCGTCGGGGGCGGGGCGGGTTCGCCACTCGCCCATGGCGCGCAGGGCGAGGACGGCGACCACCCCGACGCCGACGGCGCCGACGACGGCCCCGAGCAGCCCGGCTCCGCCGGCCAGGGTCGTGCACTCGTCTGCGCACTGGAGATCGGTGAAGCCGTAGCCGATGAGCCCGCCGCACAGGCCGCCCACGAGGATGGCGACGAAGGCCAGGACGCGCGCTCCGGTGGGGGGCAGCGAGCTCGGGGCGTAGTCGGGAGGGTCGGAGGGGCTGGTCATCGCTCCACCAGCGTAGGGAGCCCTCGGCGGTTGGGGCCGCGCGCGCGGCCGGGCCTAGCGTGCCGCCGGTGACCGACGAGGCGTGGGCCGGGTACCGGACCTTCGATCGGGCCGAGTGGTCGCAGCTGAGGGACGCCACCCCGCTCTCCCTGGCCGCCGAGGACCTGGAGTCGTTGCGCGGCCTGAACGAGCGGCTCGACCTCAGCGAGGTGACCGACGTGTACCTGGCGCTGTCCCGTCTCCTCAACCTGCGGGTGGCCGCCACCCAGGTGCTGCAGCGCACCACCGACACCTTCCTCGGTCGACCGCAGCAGCGTGCGCCGTTCATCATCGGCCTGGGGGGGAGCGTGGCGGTGGGCAAGAGCACGACGGCTCGTGTCCTCCAAGCCCTCCTCGCCCGCTGGCTCGACCACCCGAACGTGGAGCTCGTGACCACCGACGGCTTCCTGCGCCCGAACGCCGTGCTCGAGCAGCGCGGGATCATGGATCGCAAGGGCTTCCCCGAGAGCTACGACGTCCGGCGCCTGATGCAGTTCCTCAGCGAGGTCAAGCGAGGGGAGCCGAGCGTGCGGGCCCCGGTGTACTCCCACGTCGTCTACGACATCGTGGCGGGCGAAGAGCAGGTGCTGTGCGAGCCGGACATCGTCATCCTCGAAGGGCTCAACGTGCTGCAGACCGGCGTGGCGGCCGGGGCGGACGCCCGGTTCGTCTCCGACTGGTTCGACTTCTCCATCTACGTCGATGCCGACGAGGGCGACATCGAGCAGTGGTACGTCGAGCGCTTCTTCGCCCTGCGCCAGACCGCCTTCAGCGACGAGACGTCGTTCTTCCGCCACTTCGCCGCCTTGTCGGACGCCGAGCTCGAGGCGACGGCCCGCTCCATCTGGGCAGCCATCAACCGTCCGAACCTGCTCGAGAACATCCTGCCCAGCCGCATGCGCGCCGACCTCGTCCTGGAGAAGGCGGCCGACCACACCGTGCGGCGCGTGCGCCTGAGGTCTCGGTAGCCACAGCCCGTCGAATCGTGCGTCACACCGGCGCGCGAGGATGGAACCATGCGTGACTGGGTGGTCGGTGCCGCGCTCATGTGGGGCGACGAGGGGCTCCTCCTCGTGCACAACCGCCGACGTGGCGGTCGGGAGGACTGGACCCCGCCGGGTGGCGTGATCGAAGCGGGTGAGCCCCTGATCGAGGGCCTCACCCGGGAGGTCCTCGAGGAGACCGGGCTGACCGTCACGGAGTGGGCGGGTCCCGTCTACGAGGTGAGCTGCCTCGCCCCGGACATGGGGTGGAACCTCCGGGTCGAGGTCCACCTGGCGCTGGCCTATGAGGGGGCTCTGCACGTGGACGACCCGGACGGGATCGTCGTGGATGCCCGCTTCGTGTCCACCGACGACATCAGTGCCCACCTCGAGGGGGCGCACCCGTGGGTGCTGGAGCCACTGGTGGAGTGGCTGGCCGAGCGGTGGGACCACGCGGAGGTGCGGCCGTACGACTTCCACGTGGCCGGTTCGCTCCCCGGCGAGGTCGTCGTCACCCGAGCCGGGTCGTGAGCCCGCCGGTCGACCGCACCATCCTGCACGTGGACATGGACGCGTTCTATGCGTCCGTCGAGCAGCTCCGACGTCCCGAGCTGCGGGGCCAGCCCGTGATCGTGGGCGCGCCGGGGGCTCGGGGGGTCGTGGCGGCGGCCAGCTACGAGGCGCGGGTGTACGGGATCCACTCGGCCATGCCGTCGACGCAGGCGCAGCGGCTCTGCCCTCATGCGGTGTTCGTGCCCGGCGACCACGATCACTACGGCGAGATCAGCACCCGCATCATGGCCATCTTCAACATGTTCACCCCGCGGGTGGAGGCCATCTCGCTCGACGAGGCGTTCCTCGACGTCACCGGCGCGCGTCGCCTTCACGGCGACGGCCCCACCATCGGGGCCAAGATCCGGGCGGCGGTGCTCGAGCGGGAGGGGCTGACCTGCTCGGTGGGCGTGGCGCCCTCGAAGTTCGTGGCCAAGCTGGCCTCGGAGGCGGCCAAGCCGAAGGTGGGCCGCCGGGGCCCCGAGCCCGGCCTCGGCGTGAAGGTGGTGGCGGCCAACGAGGTGCTGGGCTTCCTGCGACCGCTGCCGGTACAGGCGCTGTGGGGGGTCGGGCCCAAGACCCTCGAGAAGCTCCAGCGGATCGGCATCGACACCATTGCCGACCTGGCCGACACCGACGAGCAGTCCGCCGTGGCGGCCCTGGGGGTGGCGGCTGGCACCCACCTCCGCCGGTTGTCCATGGGCATCGACGACCGTGACGTGGTGTCGGAGCAGCGAGCCAAGTCGATCGGTCACGAGGAGACCTTCGCCCGGGACCACCACCAGCTCGACAGCCTCCAGTACGAGCTGGTGCGCCTGGGAGACTCCGTGGCCGACCGTCTCCGTCGCTCCGGGATGGCCGGCCGCACGGTGACCATCA
>JBDSUN010000182.1:0-18369 GCA_039927735.1 Acidimicrobiales bacterium
GACAGGTCGAAGTAGGGCACGCCGGTGGCGACGATGGCCCCCACGAGGCGGTCGGTGAGGTCCGAGGGGTACAGGTAGAGCAGCCGCACCCAGGCCACCCGCGCCGCAACCGCCTCCACCAGCGGCACGATGTCCTTGGTGCCCACGCCCTGATCCCGCCCGTAGCTGGCGAGGTCCTGGGCCACCAGCACGATCTCCTGGACGCCACCGTCGACGAGCTGCTCGACCTCGGCGAGCACCTGAGCGATCGAGCGGGAGCGTTGGGGGCCACGGAAGCTGGGGATGGCGCAGAACCCGCAGGCCTTGTCGCAGCCCTCGGCCACCTTCACGTAGGCCCAGGGTGCCGACGCCGGCGGCCGGGGCAGGTTGAGCAGGTCGAAGCTGGGCAGGGCTGCTGCCCCTGGCTTGCGACCGAGCGTGACCGGCACGCCGAACCCCGCCACCGCATCCACCTCGGGCAGGGCGAGGGCCAGCTCGGCGCCGTAGCGCTCGGCCATGCACCCGGTGACGACGATCTCAGCACCGTCGGCCTTGCGGTCGGCCAGTGCGAGGACCACGTCGATCGACTCCTGACGGGCTTCCTCGATGAAGGCGCAGGTGTTGACCACGACGAGGTCGGCATCCTCGGCATGGGCCACGGCGGACATGCCATCCGCCACGAACGTGCCGACCAGCTTGTCGGAGTCCACCTGGTTCTTGGGGCAGCCGAGGGTCTCGACGTAGAAGGTGCGACGGCGCCCAGGCATCCCCCAAGGGTACTGGTGAGGCCCCGGTCAGCCCGAACCGCCGGCCCTCAGCGGGCGTGGTGGAGGCGAAGGCCCTGGCGGGGCCAGTCGAAGCTCACGAGGGCTCCCGTGCCGGACAGCGTGGCGTAGGCGGTGTGCAGGTCCGGGCCACCGAAGCAGACGTTGGTGACGAGGGGGTCGGGCAGGGGCGTGTGCTCGATCGTCCCGCCATCCGGGCTGATGGCGGTGATGCCACCGTTGACGAGCGTGCCGACGCACACCCAGCCCTCGCCGTCCACCGCCAGGCTGTCCAGCAGCTGCAGACCCGGCAGGCCGGCCAGGAGGTGGCCGCCGTTCCCGACGGGGTTGTCCCGCTCGATCTCCCCCGGGCCGGACAGGCCCCACCAGAACACCCGCCCGGTGTGGGTCTCGGCGGCGTAGAGCCGGGTCCCGTCCGGCGACAGACCGATGCCGTTGGGCGCGTCGAGCGGGAAGATGACCTCCTGGCAGCTCGACCCGTCGGCCTTGGCGTAGTGGATGCCGGTGCGGTCGCTGGCGCGGTCGAGGCGTACGCCGTGGTCCGTGAACCAAAATCCTCCGTGACCGTCGAACACGAGGTCGTTGGGCGCTCGGAGCGGGCCGCTCGAGGACTCGGTGTAGACGGTGGACACGGCGCCCGTGCCGAGGTCGACCCGTTGGATGGAGCCGCCCTTCCAGGTCGGCGGCACGGCACCCGGGATGGTGAGGCCCATCACGTCGTCCCAGCTGAAGCAGCCGCCGTTGTTGGTGATGTACATGGCCCCGTCTGGCCCCAGGGCGGCGCCGTTGGGGCCACCCCCGAGGTTGGCCACCACGTCGAGGCGTCCGTCGGCCCCGACCCGGGTGAGGGTGCCCCGGGCGATCTCCACCACGATGACGTCGCCGTCGTCGAGGGCAACGGGGCCCTCAGGGAACTTCAGGCCGCTGGCCAGCTCGCGCGTCTCCATGCGGCCTTGCTAGCACTCCAGCCCCAAGTCCGAGGTGTGGCAGGCTCACCCGATGCCGCCCCCGGCGCCGATCCGCCGCGCCGCCGTCGTGGGCGCGGCCGTGGCGCTGGTGGTCTTCGCGGCCCTGGTCAGCGAGGGCTCCCCGAGTGGCCTGATCGAGCGCGGACCCTTCACCAGCGACTTCTTCGACGAGCAGGCCCACTCGCTGCTCGACGGGCGCCTCGACATCGATCCTGAGGTGGCCGGCATCGAGGGCTTCGACCACGACGCCCGCACCTACCTGTACTTCGGTCTCGTCCCAGCCGTACTGCGCCTACCCGTGGCCGCCCTCACGGACGAGCTGGACGGCCGACTGACGCAGCTGTCCATGCTGCTCGCACTGGCGGTCGCCCTGTGGGCCACCACCCAGCTCGCGTGGCGGGCGCGGTGCTGGAAGCGAGGCGACGACGACCTGCGCACCTGGGAACCGGCGGTCGTCGGGGCCTTCGTCGCGACGGTCGGTCTGGCGTCCCCGCTGCTCTTCTTGGCGGCGCGACCGGTCGTGTACCACGAGGTCGAGCTCTGGGGCACTGCCACCACGCTGGTCGCCTTCAACGCGCTGCTGCGGTGGTGGGACGACCCCAGTCGGGCCAACCTCGCGCTGGCCTCCTTCACCGCGCTGATCGCCTTCAACACCCGGGCGTCGGTCGGCAGTGGCGCCCTGGCCGCACTGGGCCTCGTGGCCGTGGCGGCGCTCCTGGCCGGCCGTCGGTCCTGGCGGCGTTCGCCTGCACTGGTGCTGGCCGTCCTGGCCCCGCTGGCCCTCTACGCAACGGTGAACCTGCTCCGCTTCGACACCCCGTTCGCCATCCCGTTCGAGGACCAGGCCCTCAGTGACATCGACGAGGCCCGCCAGGCCACCCTCGAGGCGACGGAGGGCACGTTGTTCGGGCCCGAGTTCGCGCCGAGCGCGCTGGCAACCTACCTGCGACCCGACGGTGTCGAGCTCCAGCGGCTCTTCCCGTGGGTGACCTTCCGGGAGTCGAGGACCGTGCTCGGCGATCCGGTCTTCGACACGGTCGATCGGGCGGCCTCGCTGCCGGTGGTGGCCCCGACCCTCCTCGCCTTCGGCGGTGCAGGCCTGGCCGCCCTCCTGCGGCGGAGGGCGGCCGATCCCTGGCTCCCGATGACCGTGGGGGCCGCGGCTGGCCTCGTGTCGACGCTCACCATCGCCTTCATCGCCCATCGCTACCTCGCCGACTTCACGCCCCTGCTCGTCCTCTTGGCGGGCCCCGGGCTGTGGGTCGTGGCCGACCGGGTGGCCGCGGCGGAACTGACGACGAGGCGCATCGTCCTCGGGGGCCTGGCGCTCGCAACCGTCGTCTCGTCGGCGGCATCGTTGGCGCTCGCCCTCCAGTCGCAGCGCCTCTTCATCCTGCCGGAGGACTCGACGCGCACGGGCTTCGTCGCCTTCCAGTACGACCTCGACGACCGACTGGCCACCGACCCCCCAGCCGAGGTCCGCCGAGGGGTGCCGGTCGCCGGCGAGGGGCGTCGCGGCGACGTCATGCTGCTCGCCGACTGCGCCGGCACCTACTGGTTCGAAGGGCCGCGCTGGTGGCCACTCGAGCTCGGAGGCGAGCTCGGATGGACCCTTTCAGGCCCACTTCCGGAAGGCCGAACCACGCTGATCAGCGCTGAGCGATGGTCGATCGTGGCCGAGGTGGCGGCCAGCACGGTGCGCGTCTCCTACGAGCTCGAAGACGGGTTCGTGCGGGAGGGGCTACCCGTCGACCTCGCGGCATCCGCCGACCATCGCGCCGCGGTGACGCTGGACCGGGTCAACAACGAGCTGGTCGTGCACCTCGACGACGAGCTGGCCTTGACGGCTTGGCTCGTCGATCTCACGGGCGACGTGCGGGTCGATCCCGTCTGGCGGGCGGCGTCGATGCCCACCCCGCTGTGCGAACGCCTGGACGAGCGCCTCGGAGGTTGACCTGCTGCGGGAAGGGATGGCCGTCCGGAGAGGTTGACCTCCTCCGTGAGCGATCCCACCACCGACGACCGGATGGTGACCGGACGCTTCTTCATCGTCACCCTGGCGACCTTCGCCTACTTCTTGTCCCTCGGCTCGATGCTGCCCACGCTGCCGCGCTACGTGGAGGACGAGCTGGGCGGCGACGGCCTGGCGGTGGGTCTCGTGGTCGGATCCTTCGCCGTGTCGGCCGCCATCATCCGCCCGTGGGCCGGTCGCATCGGCGACCGCTACGGTCGGCGGGTCCTGCTCAGCGGCGGAGCCCTGCTGGTCGGGCTGGCCACGCTCGCCTACACCCAGGTCGACGCCATCGGAGCGCTGGTGGCCCTCCGGTTGGTCACCGGGCTGGGTGAGGCGGCCGTCTTCGTCGGGGCTGCCACCGCCACCCAGGACATGGCCCCGTCGCACCGGCGCGGCGAGGCCGCCTCCTACTTCAGCGTGGCGCTCTACAGCGGCCTGGCCCTCGGACCTGCCCTCGGTGAGCACTTGGCGGACACCGCGGGCTACGACCGGGTGTGGCTCGTCGCCGGCGGCGCGTCGCTCCTGGCCGCCGTGCTCGGGCTCGGGACGCCGCACCTTCCGCGGCCCGACGCCCCCAAGCCGGCGTCGCTGCTCCACCCGGCGGCGCTGGGTCCGGGCCTGGTCCTCATGCTCGGCCTCATCCCGTTCACGGGCTTCGCCACGTTCCTCGCGGTGTACGGGCCCGACATCGGTCTCGAGGACACCGGCCCGGTGTTCTTCGCGTATGCCGGGATGGTGCTCGCCATCCGCATCTTCGGCGCCAAGCTCCCCGACCGCCTCGGGTGGCAGCGGGCCTCCACCATCGCCCTCGGCTCGGTCGTCTTCGGCGCGCTCATCGTGGCCATCTGGGCCTCGGTGGCGGCGGTGTGGCTCGCCGCCGCGTCCCTCGGGATCGGCATGTCGCTCCTCTACCCAGCGCTGTTCTCCGCCGCCCTGGAGGGCGTCCCCGACCACGAGCGGAGCCAGGCCGTGGGCACCTTCTCGCTGTTCTTCGACCTCTCCCAAGGCGTCGGGGCGCCGCTCCTCGGCCTGGTCGTCGCCCTGTCGTCAGAACGCGGCGCCTTCGCGGTCGCCGCCCTCGTGGCGGCCGGAGGCTTCTGGGCCCAGCACCGGCTGCGGCGGCAGGTGCGGTCAGCGGCGACGGACCAGCCGCGTCGCGCGGTGCACGCCTGAGCGGACGGCGGCGTTGTGGCGCACGTTGCCCGCTCGCTTCCACTGGCGCCGCTTGTCGACGCACTCCCGGTCGGCCTCCACCTCGGGATCGGCCACCCCCAGGCTCGTGGCGAGGGCCGTCAGGGTCGCCGCCCAGAACTTGTCCTCGATGCGGTGCCCGAAGAAGACCATGCCGATCTCGTAGATCGGGTCGCTCGAGCGCATCAGCACCTGCGCCTGCGCCGTCGTACCTCCGGCGGGGTCGGCGAAGGCGCTGAAGGTGATCCACCCGGCGAACTGGTGCCCCTCAGGCGTCATCAGCGTGAACCCCTCCTCGTCGGCGTAGAGCACCATCACGCCCGTAGACAGCTCGAGCCCGCCCGGCATCGTCATGCTGAGCAGCGCCACCTCGCCAGGCTCGAGCCCGGTCAGCGGGCTGTAGAACTGGTTGCCAGGCGGCCAGAAGGTGCCGAAGTCGCGCCGCCACGTGGCCACCACCTCGGCGGGCCCCGCTCCGGGGCCGACCGCGACCCGGTAGGTCTTCTTCCAGAGCTTGCCGAAGCCCTGGACGGGGCCAGCCACGCGGCGGCCGCCGACGTTGATGTTGGTGGCACCGTCCGGCGCGTCCGGTCGGACGAGGCGGTGGACGGGGGGCGCCCAGCCGTCGCTGGCGGGCTCGTCGGCAGTCACAGCGTCACCGCCGCGAGAGCCTCGGCCTCCGTGGCGTGGATCGCGATGGCGTCGTCGAGGCGGGTCAGCTCGAAGATCTCCCGGTAGTGGTCCGACAGCCCGCAGGCACCGATGCGCTGGCCGGCGCGGTTGGCCCGGACGAGCAGGGTGACGAGCAGCCCGATCCCCCCGCTGTTGAGGAAGTCGAGGTGGTCGAAGTTCAAGACGACGCCCCTGGTGTCGGCCACGCACGCGGCCGCGTAGGCGGCCATCAGCGCGTCCTCCGAGCCCGCGTGCATATCGCCCTGGACGTCAACGATCCCCCCGTGGGCGTCGACCACCCGTCCTGTGATCGTGGTCGTTCCGTGCTCCATCGCTCTCACCCCTCATTTGTTGAAGAGCCCGCCGCGGAGCGAGCGGTCTGCTCGTCCGCCACGACCTCGAGGAAGTCGGCCAGCCGGGTGATCTCGAAGATCTCCCGGTAGTGGTCGGTCAGCCCCCACGCCAGCACCGGTCGACCGTCGCGGCGCGCCTTGGCGAGCAGCGACACCAGCAGGGCGATGCCGGTGCTGTTGATGTACTCCACCCTCGTGAAGTCGAGGGCGACCGTGCCCGCCCGCAGCTCGGCGGCGCCGGCGTAGGCCGCGTCCAGCGCGGCTTCGGCGCCTCCGTCGATGGTGCCGGCCAGGTCGACGATCGCCATCGCGCCGTCTTGGCGCACCGCCGCGTCGAACTCGTTCACAGGGCCCTCTCCTTGTCGCCATCCAGGCGGATGATCAGCTCGACCGTCCGTTGGTCGCCCTCGCTGGTGACCTCGAGGTGGTCCACCATCGCCCGCATGAGGAACAGCCCCCAGCCGCGCGGGGTCTGTCGCCCGTCGAGCTTGGCTTCGATGTCAGGCGTCTCGGCCTCCGGCAGCTCCGTGGCGCCGCCCTGGTCGACGACCTGGATCGTGAGCTCCGTCGGCGAGGCGCTGACGCTCAGCCCGACGGGCACCTCCGACCGGCAGTCGTTGCCGTGCTCGATGGCGTTCATGGTCGCCTCGGCCACGACGGTGCGCACGCGCTCGACCACGGGCGTCGAGAGCCCGAGGTGGCCGATCGCGTTGACGACCTGGTCGGCGGCGATCCGCTCGTTGCCCAGATCGCTCGCCACCTCGAAGGTGGCCAGCGGATCCCCGACCTGGTCGATCTCGGCGACGGCGCCCGGCGCCCGCGCGATCGACACCAGCGTGATGTCGTCCTCCTGCTCCCAGCCGGGGCCGGTGAACGATGCGAGGTCATCGAGCACGGCCTGGACGACATCGTCCTCGGGCGCGGTTCGCCCGACCAGCGCCCGGATCCGTGGGAACCCGTACAGCTCGCGCTCCGGGTTGTGCGCCTCGACCACGCCGTCGCTGTAGAGCAGCACCGTGCTGCCCGGATCGACGGTGACCTCCTGCTCGTCGTAGGTGAGCCCCGGCAGCAACCCCAAGGGCATGCCGGTGGCACGGGGTTCCACGACGCCCTCGGCCGTGTGGATGCACGGGAGGTTGTGGCCGGCGTTGGCGAACCGGAGGTGGCCCGTGGCGGGATCGAGCACCGCATACAGGCAGGTGACGAACATGTTCGGCGGCATCTCGGCGCACAGCAGGTCGTTGGCACGGCTGAGGACCGCGCCAGGGTCGACGAGGCGCGGGGCGTCGGTGCGCAGGATGCTGTGGGTGGTCGCCATGACCATGGCGGCCGGCACGCCCTTGTCGGTGACGTCGCCGACGACCAGGCCGATCCGGCCTTCCGGCAGCGGGATGAAGTCGTAGAAGTCGCCCCCCACCTCCCGAGCCGGGCGGTAGTGCGGGACGACGCTCCAGCCCTCCGGCGCCGGAGCCTCCTGCGGCAGGAACTGCTGCTGGATGAGCTGGGCGACCTTGAGCTCCTGGTCGATCCGCTCGTGGAGCCTGGCCTGCTGCTCCTGGTGGCGCACGAGGTGGGCAACCCGGATGGCGGCCGCCGCGTTGCCGGCCAGGTGGTCGAGCAACCGGCGGTCATCGAGGCTGTACGGGCGCTCGCTGCGCCGGGGCCCGAGGTTCAGGACGCCGATGAGCTCCCCCTGGGCCACGAGCGGGACGATCACCTGCACGGCCGCCGCCCGCATGGCGTCCAGGGCCGGCGAGTCGAGGTCGAGCTCGTTGAGCGCGACGGTGTCCGGGTGCTTCTGGAGGTGCAGGAGCAGCGGGTCGTCCTCGGCGACGTCGAAGGGCACGGACGGGCCGGACGCATCGGCGACACGGGTCTCGTCGACCCGCACCCCGACCTGGCGCCACCGCCGCAGGGCCTTCATCGCCCCGCTCCGCGAGGGGTGTCGCGACCGGGGGTGCCCTCGCCGTCCCGGATCCAGAGCGATACCTGCTCCGGGTGCATCGTGTCGGAGACCACCGCCACCAGCTCCTCGGCCAGCTCGTCCAGGTCGATCTGGTCGCGCACGTGGGCGGCGAAGGACTCGAGGGTGCGGACGGTATCGAGCTTCTCCCGATAGAAGCGCCGGTCGATCGCCGCCTGGAGCCGGCGGCGCGCCGGGCGGATCAGCAGGGCAGCCGCCAAGATCCACACCGCCACCAGCTCGCCTTGGGCGAAGATCCGGCCGGGCACGAGGCCCACCACGAAGGCACCCACGCCGTAGAGGAGGCCCAGCACACCCGTGAGGGCGCTGTACACCATCGCCCGGTTCACCAGGCGATCGACGTCCCAGAGGTGGAACCGCAGGATCGCCACGAAGAGCGCGATGGGGATGATGCCGAAGACGAACCGGAAGACGCGGAAGGTGAAGGTGGCCAGGTCCTGGCCACTGAAGAGCTCGCCCGTGAAGATCTCCTCGGTGCGATCGCGGTCCCGGTAGATCGACACGTTGTGCGCAGTGCCGTCGGTGTTGGTGAAGCGGATCACCGTGGTGCGGCCCGCCACCAGCTCCAGCTCGTCCGTGTCGAAGTCGTTCCCGTGGGCGCGGATGGACACGACCGGGACAGCATCGGAGGATGAAGAGGGATCGCGGACCACCACGGCGCCCTGCATGTCATCGATGTGCGGATCGCAGAAGAACCGGTACGTCCCGGCGGCCGGGGCGACGAGCTCGTAGTCCCGGGTCGTCTCGCTGAGCTGCTCGTCGCGCGAGCTGAGCACGGTGGTGACAGTGAGGACGACGAGCGCTCCAGCGAGCGAGACGCCCATCGCGGCTCGCAGCAGGCCGAAGAGCGGGCGCAGCTCGGGGCTCTGCGCGTCGCGGAACTGCCGCGACTGGGCGACGAGGGCGGCGGCCGGCACGAGGACGCCGAACAGGAGCACCAGCGCGCTGGTGTGGTCTGCGATCGCGACGAACGACACCAGACCGAAGAAGAGCGCCAGGCCCAGCAGGTGCGGTCCGCGCGTGCGGTCGATCACGCCGGCCGGGAAGAGCAGGAGGGCGAAGACGTAGGCGATGCCGGCCAGCACGTGCACGCCGAGGTCGTGCCAGAGCAGCGTGACCGGTCCGAGGTGGTCGCCGATCACGACCAGCGCGGCGTGGGACTGGAGGTTGAAGGCCACCGCCGTACCGACCATGCCGAGTGCAAGCAGGTTGGCGGTCCGGTTGCCACGGACCTTGATCACGAGGAACGTCGCCAGCGCGAGGTTGAGGGCGCTGAAGAGGTAGTCGAGGATCACCTGCACGCCACTCGACGAGTTGCGCGCAGCCCGGGCCGCCTGCAGGGCCATGTCCGCGATGGCACCCTCACCTGCCCCCCACTCGCGAAGCTGGTCACCGAAGGACGGGACGGCTGCCGCCAGCGCCGGCAGCAGCCCCAGGAGGAGCCAGGTGCTCCCAGCGATGGCGTACACCGCGAAGAGGGCGACGAACGCCAGGCGGTCGATGCGCGCCACCTGCGCCCCGGAGCCGATCGCCGCTCGGGCGCGAAGCCGCCACGCGACGACGAGGACGGCAGTGATCACGGCCATCGACAGCCAGGCCACCGGCGACGCGCTCCGCAGCGAGAACGCGACGATCATCGCGACGGCGACGGCGCCGACGCCGAGCCCCAGCCACAACAGTGCCCGCCCCAGCCTTCGGAGCCGGAGCCCCGTGCGCGTCGGTCGGCGGCTGATGACGATCAGCAGGACCATCCCGCCGATCCAGAGCAAGGCCTCCATCAGCGGCGCGCCGGTGCGGTTGGATCGGAGGCCATGTCGCCGTTCTCGTCCTCGATCGTCCCGGGATCGTTACGGGACGTATGGTCGACCCATTCGCTGAGCCGCCAGATCTCCGTCTGGATCGACCCGCCCTCCACCCCGATGTCGGCGAAGATCGCCACCGCCTGCTTGAGCTCCTCCATGGCCTCGTCGGCCCGGCCGGCCTGGTGGAGCACCTGGGCAAGGTGGTCCCGCAGGGCGGCCTCACGGTGGCGGTCGCCGATGGCGACGCAGGTCGCGAGCGCCTCCCGCAGCAGTCTCTCCGCTCGCCGCGTCTGACCACCGATCCCCTCGAGGCGCGCCAGACCGTTGGCCGCAGCGACGCGGGCGGCCGGGTCCCCGACCTCCTCCGCGAGGGCGAAGCTCTTCGTCAGATGCTGACGCGCGGCCGCCACATCGCCGCGCCCCGCCGCCAGGAGGCCGGCGACCGTCCCGATGTGCGCGAGAGAGGCGCCATCCCCGGCCCCCGCCACCAGCCCCACCGCCTGCGCGGCCAGGTCGCCGGCTCGATCGGTGTGGCCCTGCCGGTGAGCGGTGATGGCGAGATCGGCGAGGACCCGGCCTCTCGCCGCCGCGGAACCCGCCACGCCGAGGGCGGCGAGGGCGGCGGCGTAGTGCTGCTCTGCCGTCGACCAGTGGCCTCGCCGCTGGTGGACACCGCCCAGCTTGCCCTCGACGCGGGCGACGTCGTCGGGGCCGACGCGAGCCGCGGCCCGCTCGTAGCTCGCCACGGCATCGGCAAACCGCCCATCCAGCGTGTCCAGGTCGGCGATCGCCTCGTGGAGCGCAGCCACGGCCGGGTGGCCGAGGGCCAGCGCTGCGTCGTAGTGCGCGCGAGCGTCGGCGTTGGCGTAGACGGCCCGTGCGTGGTCGCCGGCCCGCCGGAAGTGTGCCGCGGCCCGGTCGTCATGGCCCGCCAGCCGCTCGTGGTGCGCAACGGCAGCCATGACCGACGCCGGGTCCGCCGCCGGTCGCCGCTCGGCGAGGAGCGCCTCGGCCACTCGGTGGTGCAAGAGCCGGCGGCGAGCCAGGGAGGTTCGGTCGTACACGAACCGGCGCACCTGGCCATGGGCGAAGTCGTAAGACGGGCCGTCCGGCTCGGCGCGCTCGTCGATCAGGCCTCGCGCGATGAGCTCGTCGATCCCGGCCACGGTCTCGTCGTCACTTCGCCCGCTCGCGGCGCGCACGGTGTCGAAGGAGAACGAACGACCGATCACCGAGGCGGTGGCCAGCACCTGCGTGGCGCCGTCGCTCAGGGAGGCCAACCGGTTCCGCAGCAGGTCCCCCACGTCGGCGGGGGCGTGCCCGCCGACAAGGGCATCGAGGTAGGCCACGACTAGGAACGGGAGTCCTTCCGTCTCCCGCACGACCTCCTCGGTGACCTCCGCCGCGCCAGCCGGATCGACGGTCCCGGCCACCAGGGAAGCGACCGCGTCCGCCGAGAGCCGCCCCACGCGGAGCACCACCCCCCTGCCGTCCCGGAGCGGGTCGGCGACGGCGTGGGCCAGCGGCCCCGCGTGGCCCGCCTCGCCGGTGCGTCGGATCACGACCAGGCACGGGCCCTCGTCGCCGGCCCGATGGAGCAGGTGGGCGAGGACGTGCTGGGTGGCGCCGTCGGCCCACTGGGCGTCGTCCACGACGATCACGCCAGGCCCAGCGCTCCCCGCTGCCAGCACGGCCCGGGAGATGCCCTCGAGGAACCGGGCCTCGGCCCCAGGGCCGCCGGCCGCGGCGTCGCCGGTGTCCGGCCGCCCGAGCTCGGGAACCAGGCGGGCCACCTCGTGCATGCACCAGCCGGGCAGGGCGTCCAGCGCCGCCGCCGCGCCGGGGGCGGCCGCCGCCCCTCGGAGCAGCTCGATCAGAGGTCCGTACGGGACATCGCCGTCGTGGTCGTAGCAGCGCACCGTGAGGGGCAGCCGCCCCTGATCGGAGAGGACCTCCTCGACCAGCCGGGTCTTGCCGACGCCGGGCTCGCCCTCCACGATGACCAATCGCATCCGCCCCACCGCGGCGCCGAGGGCGGCGGCCTCGGCGTCGCGTCCGGTCAGCGGATACCTCCCGAGGATGGCGGCGGAGGCAGCGCCCGTCACCACCGGGGTCGGGGCGGCGACGTCTCCTGCCGCGATCGCCTCGTAGAGCGCGGTGGTCTCCGCCAGCGGCGCCACCCCGAGCTCTTCGTCCACGGTTCGGACGCACTGCCGGTACTGCTGGACGGCGGCGGCCCGGTCGCCACGCGCGGCGTGGATCGCCATGAGCGCGCGATGGGCTGGCTCGTGGAGCGGGTCGAGCTCGAGCCAGCGCTGGGCGTGCAGGAGGGCGTCCTCGAGTCGCCCGTCCGCCGCGCAGTCCTCGACCAGCCGGGTCGACGCGGTGCTGAGCGCCCGCCGCAGCCGCTCGGCCTCCCGCGCCTGCCATTCGTCGAAGGCTGGGCTGTCCCGGAGCGAGAAGCCCGCGAGCAGGTCCCCGCGCCAGAGCGACGCCGCGGCGGCCACCGCCCGAGGCTCCTCCGAGGCCAACCCGGCGAGGAAGGACCGGACGTCGACCGAGGTGCCGTCATCGTCGAGGAGCGCGAGCTCGTCGCGGGTCACCAGTAGGCACTCGTCGCCGACTCCCTGCTTCACAACAGACAAGGTCCGGCGCAGCGCCGATCGGGCCCGGACCTCATCGGCGTCGGGCCACAGGAGGACCGCGAGGGTCTCTCGCCGCTGCGGCCGTCCGGTGACGGCGAGGAAGGCGAGCAGCGCGATGGCCTTGCGGGTGTCGAACCGCACGGCCTCGCCGTCCCGCTCGATGCGGGGAGCGCCGAGCAGCGAGATCACGATCGCCCCTTCGCCCGACCCGGCCGCCATGTGCACCCCCCGGTCCCTTCTACGCCGTCTCGGCACCGACCGCAACGAAACCTCCACATCCATCTGGGCCGTAACGATCCCGGGACGGCTAGGGGAGATGCTCCAGCCATGACATCGGTGATCGAGATCACAGGCCTGCGGAAGGAGTACCGCCACCTGCGGGGCCGCTCGCAGGTGGCGGTGGACGGACTCGACCTCGAGGTCCCCGAGGGAGGGGTGTTCGGCTTCCTCGGGCCCAACGGATCGGGCAAGACGACCACGATCCGGTGCCTGTTGGGGCTGGCCCGACCGACGGCCGGCTCGTGCCGGCTGCTGGGTGTCCCCACCCCCGAGCAGGTGGGCCGCGTCGTGCGTCGGGTAGGTGCCATCGTCGAGACCCCGGCCTTCTTCCCGACCATGAGCGGCCGGCGCAACCTCCGCCTGCTGGCCCGCACCGAGGGGATCGGTGCCCGCGCCGCGGACCTCGCCCTCGAGCGGGTCGGCCTGACCGAGCGAGCCGACGACCCTGTGAAGGCCTACTCCCTCGGGATGCGCCAGCGGCTCGGCCTGGCCCAAGCCCTCCTCAAGGACCCTGAGGTGCTGATCCTCGACGAGCCGGCCAACGGCCTCGACCCCGCCGGCATCAAGGAGATCCGCGAGCTGCTGCGCTCCCTCGGCGACGAGGGTCGTACCGTTTTCGTGTCCAGCCATCTGCTGGTCGAGATCGAGCACACCTGCGATCGGGTCGCCATCCTGACCCGGGGACGGTGCGTCGCCGCCGGTCCGGTGGCCGAGGTGCTCGAGCGGGGCCACCGATCGTCCCTCCTCGTCGGGGTGGCCGACCTCGATGCCGGCCTGGCCGCCCTGCACGACGCCAGCATCCCGGCGACTCGGAACCACACCCGCCTGGAGGTCGACCTCCCGCCCAGCGAGGCGGCGCGGGTGTCCGAAGCGCTGGGGAGGCGCGACCTGTGGGTCACCGAGCTCCGCAACGACGAGGTCACCCTCGAGGACGTCTTCCTCGAGCTGACCTCCACCCGTTCCGTCCCCGAGGAGGCGGCACGATGATCACCATGCTCGGGATCGAGGTGCGACGCTGCCTGGCTCGCCGCCTCGTGCGCTGGCTGATCCTCCTGGCCCTGCTCGGCTGCGGGCTCGCTGGCGTCATCGGGTGGCGGGAGGCAGGCCCCGCCGGGACCGCCGACGAGCTCCGGCTCGTCGAGCTCTGGGGGGGCGACGATCCCATCCTCGGCATCGCGGCGTTCTTCCTGCCCGCCGGGGCCGTGGTCGCGGGGGCATCGATGATCGGTGCCGAGTGGCGCGCCGGCACCTTCGTGATGCTGATGACATGGCAGCCGCACCGACGGCGGGTCGCGACCGCCAAGCTCCTGGCTTGCGGCGTCGTGGCTGCCGCCGTCGCCATCGGTCTCCTGGTGCTGTTCGGCGCCGCCTTCCTTCCCGCCACCCTGTGGGGACGCGGCACCACGGCGGGGGTCGATGCCGCCTGGTTCGCGTCCTTGTCCGGCGGCATGCTGCGGATCGCAGCGACCACTGCCCTCGCCGCCATGCTCATGGCCGCCATCGCGATGATCGGCCGGAACACGGCTGCCGCCTTGGGGGTCGCCTTCGGCTACCTGATGCTGGTCGAGAACATCGTGCGGGCCTGGAAGCCGTGGGCGGGCCGCTTCCTCTTGGGTGAGAACGGCGCCGTGTTCGTCACCGGAGCTGACCTGGAGACTGCGGCGTTCACGCGCTCGACCCTGACGGCGGGCCTCACGCTGACCGGCTACGTCGCCATGGCGGCGGTCATCTCGGTCGCCCTCTTCCAGCGCCGCGACATCGCCGCCACCTGACTACCCGCTGGCGCCGCCGGTGAAGGCCCAGGACTGCAGGCGGAGGCTGGGGACGTGAACGATGCCGCCCTCGTTGCTGACCAGCTGGGCGTCGTCGCCGATGCCGAGCACATGGCCGGGGCCCAGGGCGCCTACCACCGACTGGGTGTAGCGGAGGTTCTGCACCGGCCCGACCACCGTGCCGCCCTCGATGAGGAACAGGCCGTTGCGGGTGAGCCCGGTCACGACCTGAGTCTTGGGGTCGAGGATCCGGTTGTACCAGAAGTCGGTGACGAGGAGCCCTCGCTCCACGCTCCCGATCAGCTGCTCCAGGCTCTCGTCGCCGCCGGCCAGGAACAGGTCGCCGGGGTAGCCGCCGAAGGACTCCTGCCCGATGGAGCTCCCGGTGGGCTCGACGCCGGCCAGGGCGGCGCTGCGCCTGTCGTGGGCCAGGCCGACCGTGACGCCGGCGACGACCAGCTCGAGCCGCCGCTTGGACGTCCCCTCGGCGTCGTAGGGGCGCCCCAGCGACCTCGGGTCCGTGCCGTCGTCCCAGAGGAAGACGCGCTCGTCGAACTGCGCCTCACCGAGGTGGGCGAAGCTCGTCCCCTCTGCGTGGGCCTTGCCGTTGAAGCCGAGGTAGGCCGGGAACAGCAGCATGGCGGCCACCGCCCGCGGCTCGAGCACCACCTCGTAGGTGCCGGGGCTGAGCTCGATCGGGTTGGCTCCCCCGGTGGCCTTGGCCGCGGCCACCTCGCCGACGAGTCGACCGTCGAGGTCGGCGAGGCGGCTGGACGTGATCTGGGCATAGCCGTCGGTGGGCGGACCATCAACGGCCGCCGCCCGATGGATGGCGTCGATCTGGGCCATGGTCGATCGACTGGCGTACCGGAGCCCGGTGGTGGAGCAAAGCACATGGGTGTCGGCATCGGTGGAGCAGTAGCCGGCCGACTCGAGCTCCGGGCCGGCCGCCACGAAGTCAGCCACCACCTCCGCCCGGGCGTCGGGGGTCCCGGCGGCGGTGGGCGGGTCGAAGTGATCGACCTCGGCGAGCGGAGCCGGGGCCGCCAGGCCCGGGTAGGCCGGGTCGGGCGGGCACAGCCGGGCGGCGGCGATGGTCGACTCGACGAGGCGCTCGAGGCTCTCCGGGTCGAGGCGGGTGGTGGAGGCCTGGGCGATCCGCCCGTCGTCCACGACGACGCGCAGCCGGACGTGGTGGTCGTCGCTGGCCATGTTCTGGTGGATCCGGCTGTTGGCGAACCGGGTGAGGGCGTTGGTGCCCTGCGCACAGGTGACGAGGGCATCGGCCCGATCGCCCACCCGCCCGAGGACGCCGTCGCAGGTCGCGAAGCCGCGCTGGGCCGTCGGGTCGGAGGCCGGATCCCATGCCATCAGCGCACCCCCACCCGTACGTCCGTGAACCGGGCGGGCACGGACGGGTGCCCTGTGTGACCGACCTGGATGGGCTGGCCCTTGCCGCAGTTGGCCGTGCCCCAGAACACCCACTCGTCGGGGCTTCCCACCATGTCCATCGAGGCCCAGAACCGTGGCCCGATGCCCGTGTAGGTGGGGTTGCGGAGCATCTGGCCGAGCTGACCGTCCTTGATCTCCCAGGCGATCTCACACCCGAACTGGAAGTTGAGCCGCTTGTCGTCGATCGACCACGAGCGGTTGGTGTCCATGTAGATGCCGTCGTCGGTGGCAGCGATCATCTCCTCCAGGCTGCTGTCGCCCGGGAGCAGGCCGACGTTGGTCATCCGCACCATCGGGAGGCGGGCGGCCCCGTCGGCGCGCACCATCCCACCCGATTCGAGGCCGACGAGCGGCGCCGAGTCGCGGCCCGAGAGCACCCCGACCCAGGTGCCGTCCTTGACGATGTCGACGGCCTGGGCGGGCACGCCCTCGTCGTCGTACCCGAAGCTGCCCAAGGCCCCAGGGAGGGTGGCATCGGCGGTGATGTTCATGAGGTCCGACCCGTAGCGCATGGAGCCGAGCTGTGCGGGGTCGAGCCACGACGTGCCGGCGAAGGCGGCCTCCCACCCGAGGATCCGGTCGAGCTCGATGGCGTGACCGACCGACTCGTGGATCTGCAGTGCCATCTGCTCGCTGCCGAGTATGAGGGTTGTCGTCTTCTCCGGGCACTGCGGGGCGCTCAGGAGCGCCCTGGCCTCCTCGGCGATGCGGGGGCCGTTGGCGACGAGGTCGAGCTCGCGCACGAGCTCCCAGCCGCGCGTGCCGAACTGCCCGCGCACGCCCGGATAGCTGCGACGCTGGGTCTCGCCGTCGCCGATGGCGGTGGCGTCGATGACGGCGCCGCACTCCACGAGGTGCTGGTCGATGCGGCTTCCCTCGCTCGATGCGAACCACTTCTCGGTGTCCCAGATCTGGTGGCTGGCCTGGGCCAGCGGCACGCCACCGTCGGCGATGGCCCCCGTCACCTCGACCAGGAGATCGGCCCGCTCGCCGATGCCCACGTCGTCGAGCGGGTGCACGTCGTAGGAGCTGGCCCAGCTGGCCTCGATGACCGGGACGGGCGACAGCTCGACCGGCGGCCCACTCACCCGAGCACTGGCGCGGGCCACCTCGGCGGCTCGCTCGCCGGCCCGGCGGGCGGCGGCCAGGGTGAGCTCGGGGGTGGCCTGGAAGCCCCAGGACGATCCGATGAGGGCTCGCACCCCGATGCCGGCGGTCTCGGTCTGGCTGAGGCCCTCCACGATGCGGTTCTTGGCGCTCATGGACTCGTAGCGAACGATCATGATGCGAGCGTCGGCATAGCGGGCACCCGCCGACATGGCGGCGTCGACAGCGGCGGTGGCGAGATCGAACATCGGGCGCCGACCGTACCCTCCGCCTCCCCTGCCCGCCCATGCGCGTCGACCAGGAGATCGGCGCCCCCACCGTCGGGCGCCGCGGCGGCTACGCCTAGACCTCGCCCTGCTCCATCGCGTTCTCGAGCTCCTCGACGCTCATCATCACGGCACGCGCCTTGGACCCCTCGGAGGGCCCCACCACGCCGCGCTGCTCGAGGAGGTCCATCAACCGACCGGCCCGGGCGAAGCCCACCTTCAGCTTGCGCTGCAGCATCGACGTCGAGCCGAGCTGTGATCGGACGATGAGCTCCATGGCCTGGCGGACGAGGTCATCGTCGTCCTCGCTGCCACTGCCACCGGCCCCCATGCCTGACGATGACCCGGTGGCTTCTTCGGCGCCCTGCACCTCGGTGTCGTAGGCGATCTCGGGCGCCTGGCGCTTCCAGACGGAGGCGACCTTGCGCACCTCCTCCTCGCTCACCCACGACCCCTGGATCCGGGACGGGGCCGACGAAGCGGGACCCAGCAGCAGCATGTCGCCCGCACCGATCAGGCGCTCGGCCCCCTGCTGGTCCAGGATGACCCGGCTGTCGGTGGCGCTGGAGACGGCGAAGGCGAGGCGGGCCGGCACGTTGGCCTTGATGACGCCGGTGATCACGTTCACCGACGGGCGCTGGGTGGCGATCACCAGGTGGATCCCGACGGCCCGCGCCATCTGGGCGATGCGGCAGATCGAGTCCTCGACGTCGCGCGCCGCCACCATCATCAGGTCCGCCAGCTCGTCGATCACCACGAGGATGAACGGCAGGTGCGGGAACTGGCGGGTGACCTCGCCGCTCGGCGACACGACGTCTGGCAGCTCTCCACGATCGTGGGCGGCGTTGTAGCCCGTGATGTCTCGGAAGCCCACCTCGGCGAGGAGGTCGTAGCGGCGTTCCATCTCCCGCACCGCCCAGGCCAGGGCGTTGGCCGCCTTCTTGGGGTTGGTCACCACCTGGGTGAGGAGGTGAGGAAGGCGGTCGTACTGACCCATCTCGACCCGCTTGGGGTCGACGAGGATCATGCGCACCTGGTCGGGCGTCGACCGCATCAGGATCGACGTGATGAGTGAGTTGAGGCAGCTCGACTTGCCGGCC
>JBDSUN010000183.1:0-7902 GCA_039927735.1 Acidimicrobiales bacterium
TCGCCGATCTCCTCGCCCGCGTCCGGGCCCACCTTCGCCGCAGCTCCCACGACGAAGACGAACGTGTCATCACCCTCGGCGACGTCACCGTCGATCTTGCCGCCCGCCGAACAACCGTGGCCGGCTCCGAGATCGACCTGCGTCCCAAGGAGTTCGATCTGCTCGCTCTCCTGCTACGGCGCGCCGGCACGGTCGTCACCCGAGAGCAGGCCATGGAACAGGTCTGGGACGAGCACTGGTTCGGATCCACCAAGACCCTCGACGTCACCCTGGCCTCCCTTCGTCAGCGTCTCGGCGAGACCGGGCCCGACACCTCCCGCATCACGACGCTGCGCGGCGTCGGCTACCGCTACGAGCAGCCCGCGGGACCGGGAGCGTGAGACGCCGGATCCTCGCCGCCATGCTGCTCGGCGTCGGAGTCGCCTTGGTCGGCTTCGGCATCCCGCTCGCCATCACCGTCGCCGCCCGCGACCGGGACCAGGCCCTCCTAGAGCTCTCCGCCGAGGCCGCCAGCGCGGCCGTCGCCGTCCCCGGCTCCTTCGCCCAAGCCAACGATCTGCCCGAACTGCCCGACCCGGCCGAGGAGATCGACCTGGCCCTCTACAGCGCCGACGGGCGCAGGATCCTCGGCGAAGGTCCCCCCAACGCCGACCCGCTCGTCGCCGAAGTCCTTGACACGGGAACCGCCCGCCGGGACCGCAGCCAGCTCGTCGTTGCGATACCCGTCACCAACGAAGAGCGCGTCGTCGGAGCGATCCGGGCCCGCTTCCCCGAGGCCACCATCACCGCCAGAACCCGGCGCACCTGGCTCACAATGGGCGGACTCGCCGCCGGTGTCTTCACCTTCACCTCCCTGCTCGCCCTCCACCGAAGTCGCGCCTTGGCGGCCCCTCTTGCCCGGCTGCAGACCGACGCCCAACGCATCGGCGACGGTGCCTCCCCCACCGAACGTCCACACACCGGCATCGACGAGATCGACACCGTCGATCGAGCCCTCCGAGATGCCGCTGCGCGAGTGAACGACGCCCTTTCACGCGAGCGTGCCTTCAGCGCTGACATCGCCCACCAGCTCCGCACCCCGGTGGCATCGCTGCGCCTCCGGCTCGAGAACGAGCAACTTGAAGCCGACCACGACACCGGGCTCGTGGCCGACGCCCTACGCGACCTCGACCGACTCGAAACCACCATGGACGACCTCATCCAGCTGGCCCGCGACACCACACCCACAGGCGAACCGCACCCGCTCGCCACGCTCGTTCACGACGCCGTCGAGCGATGGCGCCCGCGGCTGACCCAGCTCTCGCGACAGCTCGACGGGCGTCTGGAGCCAGAACTGCCGTGGGTCACCGCCCGCCCCGAGGCCGTACGACAGATCCTCGACGTCCTCATCGACAACGCCCGAGTGCACGGCGCGGGCACGATCACGATCAGGGCCACCCGGGTTGGGAACGGTGCCATCATCGCCGTGAGCGATCAGGGCACGACCGCCCTCGACCCCGAGACCGCCTTCGCTCGACGAAGCGGTGAGGGGACCGGGATCGGTCTCGCCCTCGCCCGCCGCCTTGCCGAAACCGAAGGGCTCCGGCTCGTCATCGCCGAACCCGGCCCGGGCGCGCGGTTTCATCTCGCCTTCGCCTAGGGACATCGGCCTAGAGATCAAGCAGGACTCACCAACGGCCAGCTGGCATCTCCCCGCGACGGCGCCGTGCCGGAGGCTGGCGCGCTGGGCGGCATCGTGAGGCCGGTGTGAAGGCGCCACGCTCCACGCGGTTCCACCTGTACGGCGTTCGAAGTTACGGCTCACCCTGGGTGAGTTCGTTGAGCCTCTTGTCGATGGCGTCGGCGACATCGAGGTCATCGAGCGGAGTGGCGTGCGCGTAGTGCCGCAGCGTGGTTGCCGGATCCCGTTGCCCGAGCCGGGCCTGAGCCCTGAGGAGCTCCCCGTTCTCGACGAGATGTGTGGCGACGCTGTGACGGAACCGGTGCAGCGCCGCGTTCGGAGGATCGGCCGCCTCGCGGAGCCGGAGAACCGATGCGACAACAGATCAGCCCGGGCGTAGGTGAGCCGCCTGAAGTCCGGGGCGAACACCCAGTCACCTTGCACGCCTCCGAGCCGGCCTGCTGCTCCCACTCCGCGAAGTGGTCGCGGAGCATCGCTGCCGTGGTCGCGCCGATCGTCATGCGCCTGCTGCGGCCGGTCTTGGTCGGGCCGAGCACCTCCAGCGAGAGGTTCCGTTCGATGGTCAGTACCCGGCCGTCCAGATCGCTCAACCGCAGGGTCGCGAGCTCACCGCGACGCGCGCCCGTGTCCGCCGCGAGACGGACGAGCAGCCGGGTCTGCTGAGCGACGAACAGCCCCTCCCACCGCACCCGGTTGTGAGGATCCGCCACCAGCGCCACCTCGGCGGCGCGCACCTGGTCCCCCACCGCTCGGAGCAGCTTGCTGACCTCGCCCGGCAGGAGATGCTTGCGCGGCGTCGGCCGCTCCGAGGAGCGCATACCGAGGATCGGGTTCGACCACACCATTCCCCGGAGCGCGGCCCACGACAGGCACGAATGCAGCACCGCCCACCGGCCCCACACCGTCGCCGTCGACCCGCCCACCGCCCGCCAACGAGCCAGCACCTCCTCGACCAGCAACGGGTTCAACGCCGCAACCCCGACCCTCCCCAGCGGGTCCCGGGTCAGGAACCGCACGACCGAGGTGTGCGAGGACCGGGTCGCCGGCCGCCACTGATGCTCGGCCTCGATGAACCGCTTGAGCAACTCGGCAACGGTTCCGCGGGCTCCCTCGCAGTACAACGCGCTCCGGTCCACCCCGAACCGCTCGACCAACGCCCGCCGGTGCTCGTCGGCCAGCTCGCGATCGGCGTGCACCGTGAAGGACCGCTGCACGCTCCGCCCCGTGAGCAGGTCGTTCGCGACGACCACCCGGATCTCCCACACCCCCGGCCGACGCTCCCGCATCGACCCCGAACCACGCCGGGCCCGGACCCGGCCATCCCTATAAGGACCTGAGCGGATAGGCGCTCAGGTCCTTAGCACTCGCGGTCGTCGCTGGCTCAGGACTTCTTCGGGAGTTCCAGCACGATGAGGTGCATCCTTCAACACCGCACAGCCGGCGTTGGAGGGCACCCCGGACGTCGACTCCTGCTGAGCGTTCGTGAGAACCAACACTTAGGTATTGACCTAAGTGTTGGCCTCCCGTACGTTGGCTAGCGTGACGACTTCTGATCGGTCCCCGCGACCAGATGCTGTCCGGTGCGAGTAACGGCGCCACCGGTCGACGGTGTGTTTCGTGCATTGGCTGACCCGACTCGACGGCAGGTGGTCGCCGAGCTCACCCGCAGTCCTGCATCGGTTGGCGAGCTGGCGGCACCGTTCGAGATGGCGCTGCCGTCGTTCGTGCAGCACCTGCGGGTCCTCGAAGGCTGTGGTGTGGTTCGTTCAACGAAGCAGGGTCGAGTACGGACCTATTGCCTCGTGCCTGACCGGTTGCGGGCCGCAGAGGACTGGCTCGCCGCGCAACGCATCGAGTGGGAGCGCCGGGGGGACCGGTTCCAGCAGTACGTCGAGAACCTCGAACCGCCGGACACACCATGAGCAGCGCGGACCGTCACGAGCTCGATCCCCAGCTGGACCTCGTCGTCGAGCGAGAGGTCCGGGCGTCGGCCCAGACCGCGTGGGCGGCGTGGACCCAGCCAGAGCACCTCCGGCAGTGGTACGCGCCGTATCCCGCCGTGATCGCCGACTGCGAGATCGATCTGCGGCCAGGGGGCGTCTTCCGATTCGTGCCCCGCACCCCAGACGGTGTCGAGAACCCGGTCGTGTGCTGCTACCTCGTGGTCGAGCCGTGCAGCCGGTTGGTGTGGACCAATGCCCTGCTCCCCTGCTTCCGGCCCGCGCCCACCGGGTTCTTCACGGCCGTGATGACGCTCGAGCCTCGTGGTGAACGCACGCTCTGCACGACCGTCGCAATGCACCGCACCCGGGAGGACAGCAGCCGACACGCGGCGATGGGCTTCCACGACGGATGGGGCACCGTGCTCGACCAGCTCGCGGCGTACGCGCAGACCCTCTGACCTTCACCACCCCTCGAACAAAGGACCACCATGCGCGACGTCGTGCTTCTCCATTGGCTGTCACTCGACGGGGTCTCCCAGGAGCCCAGTGACTGGTTCTTCGACGACGGCCCCGAGCTCCTCGACCTCATCGGCCGCGTCATCGCCACGCAGGACGACGTGCTCCTCGGTCGCGGCGCCTACGACTACTGGGCCGGCTATTGGCCCACATCTGACGTCGAACCCTTCGCGACCTTCATCAACTCGACCCTCAAGCACGTCGCCACATCGTCGGAGCTCAGCCACCCGTGGGACAACACGTCCGTGATGACCAAGCCGCCGATCGACTACGTACGAGACCTCAAGCAGCAGCCTGGTGGCGACATCGGAATCCACGCCAGCACCGAACTCGCCCGCTCCTTGATCGCCGCAGGACTCGTCGACCAACTCCGGCTCGTCGTCCCGTCGAACATCGCCGGTCACGGCAAACGACTGTTCGACGCGGACGCCACGGACCAGCTTCAACGACTCGAGCTGGTCGAGGTCGAACAGACGCCACAAGGAACACTCTTCATCCACTACCGCGCCAGCCCCGCTACCTGATCGTTGTGTGGGGCACGACGGGTCGAGCCGGAGCGGTCCCGGCAGCGCGTTGAAGCGGCCGGTCCCGGTTCCGATGACGTGGCCATCGGGTGCCGGCCGAACAGATCGACCGCACGCGCCACCGCCGCCGACCCGGCGTTGCGGGGCGCGCGTTGGAGGCGATCTCGATACCGTCGAATCGATCGAGGAGAAACGAGTCGCCGCACGACTTGGGCCGTCGCCTCGTGCGCGAGATGCGGATGCCGATGGACGAGGTCTGGGCAGAAGATGGTTGCGCCATTGGCCAGCTCCGCAAGGCCAGCGACACCGGAACGGGTCCTCGCTGGTAGTGCGCCGTGGTTCGGCGCCAGTTGCGTCAGCCATGGAGCACCGATTCCAAGCGGCGCCACTGCCGTTCGGGAACCGCCGTGCCGTCCTGCAGCACCTGGATGCAGACATGGTCGGCGCCTGCGGCGTGGTGTTCGGCATTCGGTCCGCGATCTGTTCGTCTGTGCCCCAGGCGACGAGCGAGTCGACGAGGCGGTCGCGTCAGGCCAGGCGGGTATCCCCCAAGTGCCGATCGGGGGGCGCCGTTCCGACGAAATCGCGGTTAGGCAGTCGCGACTCAGCGCGAGGCATGGTGCTCCTTGCCGCGACACGCGGTCGGTCGGTCGAGCCGCGACCGGCGGTGGTCAGTGGGGGTCCGGCCGAAGCGTCGGGTCGCTGAGCTCGGTCGGCGTGTCGAGGTGACGGTCGATGGCGTCGGCTACGTCGCCGTCAGTGCGGGGCAGCGCGTAGGCGTACTCGCGGAGGGTGGTGACGGCGTCGGCGTGCCCCAGACGGGCCTGCGCCTGCGGGATCTCCCCCCCCGCGCCACCAGGAAGGTGGCGACGCTGTGGCGGAGTCGGTGCATTGACTCTCCGGGCACACTGGCGGCGTCGCGCAGGCGAGCGAACCGGTGGCCGAGTGCTGCGACGGTGAGCCGCTGGTGGTGCGCGGCGTCGCTGGTGAAGACCCAGGGACCGAGTGGGTCCGGGGCTACACGGCGTCGTGCGTCGGTGGCGAGGGTGTCCCAGAGCCGGGCCGTGGAGGATCCGATGGTGAGGGTTCCGTGGGTGGCCGGACTTGGGGAGCGTGATCGCGTCGCCGGACGCTGATCGTCGGATCTCGAGGGTCCGTCCGACAAGATCCGATAACCGGAGCGCGGCGAGCTCGCCACGGCGCGCGCCGGTGTCGGCCGCCAGCCGAACAAGGAGGAGGTCCTGTTCCGCCCTGTGGAGATGCCTCCGGGTGGTTGCGGTGCCGGTGTCGTTGGCGACGGCCTCAAGCACTCGAGCCTCAGCGGCGCCGAGCAGCGCCTTCACATCGTGATCCTCGAGTGGCCGGCGGGGCTCCGGTCGGCTGGGGCCTGGCATGTTGCGGATCGGATGGTGGTCGATGATCCGCTCGTCGCACGCCCAACCGATCGCGGAGCGAAGCACTCGGAACCGTCCACCGACCACCGCGCTCGAGGCGCCGGCCCGTTCCCAGCGTGCGAACGCCCGGCGCACATCCCGAGGGAGTTAGGGAGACCACCCGCCTCCCCGCGACTTGCGCGTCGGTGTCGAGGAACCGGGCGTTCGATCGGTAGCCGATCCTCGTCGAGGGCTTCCGGCTGATCGGCGCTCAGCCACCGCTCGGGCGATGTACTCCGCGGCGAGCTCCTGCCGGTAGGCGTGAGCGTCCACCTCGGACCCGCGGAACGTGACCGACCGCTGGAGTGTCCGCCCGGTGACCGTGTCGGTGCCGGCTGCGACGCGGATCTCCCACGCGCCTGGCCTTCGTTGTCGAATCGATCCCGAGCCCCTGGGTGCCGTCATGTCGGGAATGCAGGGACAGACGTAGGGATGGATCGGCGTCCCTACCTCGGCTCAGCGGGTGCGGCGAGCCCGTGACCAGGACTTACTCAGCGCGCTCGGAGGGACTCGAACCCCAACCTTCTGATCCGTAGTCTTCAACTCGGGGCAATGCTGAGTGGTCTGGAGTGCTGTTCTACCAGGTCCTGTCGGGTTCGACATTCGCCGAGTGGTCTCCTGTGGTCCCCCGTTGTCTGGAGTAGATGGCCAAACGGATGGCCAAACGGATGGCCAAGAAACCGGCTCCGCTCCGGCGGAGCCAGCGCCTGTCGCTGCGCGGTCCGGACGCCGCTTGACGGTGGGGCGAAACGTCCGCGGTCAGGCTTCGGGAAGTCCATCGCGCAAGCGGCGAAGCTCGGGAAGCGCTTGATGGTCCTTGGGCCGACCAGCCCACTCCTTCGACGCGATGATCACATCGAGGGAAGCAACCCGTACGACGGCACCATTGATCTCGACCGTCACCACGCTGTCCAAGACGTCCTCATAGTGGAGCCGACGACCATCACGAGCCGGGATGTCCATGAGCACGTCGAAGCGGCCGGCGTCGGTCGCCCACGTCGAGATCTCCGCAGCGGCCAGCGTCTTGCCATCGACCCGTACCGGCAACGCCGCCGCCTCCGCATCCGTGAGGCCCGCCACTCGCAAGCGGGCCGAGAGCTCCCGCATGGCCGCGCCCAACCTGTCCAGGTTCTCCGCGGCACGGCGAGCCAGGCAGTCCGTGTCCTCGGTGAGCCGTTCCGCTCCCAACATCCGACCGGCGCCTCCACCGACGAGGATGTAGTCCACCCCGTGACGATCGAGGACCTCGACGAGCCGCTCGATATCGACCGGCGGGAACTCAGCCGGCCGAGTCATCGCTCCGGGCGGCGTTCAACTCCTCCACCCAGGCGATGACCTTCTCAGGGGTATCCAGCCTGCGACCATCAGCAGTGATGCACACATCATCGGCGGTCGCGGGAAGAGCGGCTTCAAACAACTCGTTCAACTCGCCTTTGCGATACACCGTCTTCACGATGGCCAGCCTACCCAACCAGCCGGGGAGCATCACCGGTTGTGACCGTCCGGCACCCGTCCCTCGCTGACGGGGCTTCGTTGAGGCAGGCAGAAGAACCGCCCGCTCGCCCAGGGTCACAACCACGGTGGCGCTGCGCCACTCGGGCTGCCTGACGTGGTCACAAGCCATCAGGTCGATCGGGTGGTCTGGTGTGCTCGACGAAGTAGACGAGTACGCCCACGGCGTCGGCGATCAAGTCGGGAGGCCGCGCACGACTAGAGACGACACCACGCCGCACGATCAACGCCGGCTGGGTGATGCCGTCGACGTTCTACCAACGGCCGACTGCTGTCACCCGCGAGGGCGACGG
>JBDSUN010000184.1:0-3829 GCA_039927735.1 Acidimicrobiales bacterium
GTCGGGGAGGTCCTCGTGACCGCGCCACCCGGCGAAGAACACCTCATCGACCCTGAGCCGCCTCGCGGTCGTCACCGGGTGCTCCCCCTCGACCTCGCCCGGGTAGCCACCCCAGATCAGGAGCGACGCCGGGCCGTCGAACCGGGGCTGGGCCAGAGCAAAGGCCCGCAGCAGAACCGGCAGGCGCTTCGGCGTCGTGTAGCGCCCGACGAAGGTCAGCACGCAGGCGTCGTCGGCGACGCCGAGGAGGCGGTCGAGGTCGTCCTCCCGGTAGGCGACGGTGCCGGGCACGGCCGTCTCGTCCCAGCCCTGCGGGTCTTCCACCAGCCAGCGGCGGGACATCGACCGGCGCGCCGCACGGAGCTCCGGTCGGGGTCGGAACCGCTCGACGTCGACGCCGTTGGGGACGTCCGTCACCCGATCCGGGTCGGCGTGCAGGATCTCCGCGGCGTGCATGCGCTCGGTGGGAGACACGACGACCAGGTGGTCGGCGGCCGCCGCCTGACGGAGGAGCCGGTCATGCCAGGCGCCGCCGTGCTGCCACTGCTCCCACCGGCCGCTCACCAGCAGCGATCGCTGGGCCTCGTCCAGCCCCGGAGCGCCGTCGGGGTGCTGGCGCGCCCAGGCGGGCATGTCGGCGAGGGTCGTGCCGACGGCGGCGGCGAGCGCCGCCCGCTCCGCCACCGCTTCGAGGAACTTGATCTCGGTGCCGTGCAGGTGGGCGACGACGGCGCCCTCGGGCCAGTGGCGCGCCACGGCATCGTGCTGCGGCGTGAGGTGGTGGAGGTGGAAGACGTCGGCCCGGTCGGCACCGGCCGCGCGCAGTGGGTCCTCCCACACCGACGAGAGGTGGTCGACGAGCGCATCAGGCACCGCCGCGAACACCACGTCGGGGGCGTCGCCCCGGTCTTCGTAGGAGGGGTGCATGGGCACGGGGGCGGCGATGGCGCTGCCCCCCGCCTCGAAGGACCGCGCCGCCGCCGTGTAGTCGAGGTGCTGCAACGGGGTGCCCGCGAAAAACGTGGGGGCGTGGGAGAGCTGCCCTTGCTCCCCCAGCGAGCCAGCCACCAGCCCCACCGACCAGTCGGCGTCAGCGAGGGCGATCGAGAGGTACCTCGCCACCTGGGCGGCGCCTCCGCGCGGGAAGAAGAGCAGCCCCATGACGACGTGTCCCATGCGGAGGACCCTAGGGGTGGGATCGCCGATCCCAGGGGCCATCGGCGAGACTAGGCCCATGGCCAAGACGCTCTCGGAGAAGGTCTGGGACCGCCACGTCGTGCGCAGCGCGCCGGGCGAGCCCGATCTGCTCTACATCGACCTGCACCTCGTCCACGAGGTCACCAGCCCCCAGGCCTTCGACGGCATCCGCCTGGCCGGACGCCAGGTCCGGCGACCCGACCTCACCGTCGCCACCGCCGACCACAACGTCCCCACCGCCGACATCGACCAGCCGGTGGCGGACCCCATCTCGGCCAAGCAGCTCGACGTGCTGGCCGCCAACACGGCGGAGTTCGGGATCACCCACTACGGCCTGGGCGACCCCAACCAGGGCATCGTCCACATCATCGGCCCCGAGCAGGGCCGCACCCTGCCGGGCATGACCATCGTCTGCGGGGACAGCCACACCTCCACCCACGGCGCCTTCGGGGCCCTGGCCTTCGGCATCGGCACCAGCGAGGTGGAGCACGTGCTGGCCACCCAGACCCTGCCGCAGATGCGTCCCGGCACGATGGCCGTCACCCTCAGCGGCGACCTGCCCGAGGGCACCACCGCCAAGGACGTCATCCTGGCCGTCATCGGGCGCATCGGCACCGGCGGCGGAAGCGGCTCGGTCATCGAGTATCGAGGCGACGCCATCGCCGGGCTCTCCATGGAGGGTCGGATGACCGTCTGCAAAATGTCGATCGAGGCCGGAGCCAAGGCCGGGCTCATCGCCCCGGACGACGTGACCTTCGCCTACCTCGAGGGACGCGTCCACGCCCCCACGGGGCCCGCCTGGGAAGCCGCGCTCGACGACTGGCGATCGCTGCCCACCGACGCCGACGCCACCTTCGACAAGGAGGTGCACCTCGATGCGACCGCCATCGCTCCGCACGTCTCCTGGGGCACCAACCCGGCCCAGGTCGTGCCGCTGGCCGGGTCCATCCCGTCACCGGACGACTTCGCCGACCCCAACGAGCGCGACAGCGCGGCGAGGGCGCTCGAGTACATGGGCCTGACGGCCGGCACCCCGGTGCGGGAGGTCGCCGTCGACACCGTGTTCATCGGGAGCTGCACCAACGCACGGATCGAGGACCTCCGGGCCGCCGCCAAGGTCGCCGAGGGTCGCCAGGTGAAGGCCGGGCTGCGCACCCTCGTGGTGCCCGGCTCGTTCGCGGTGAAGCGCCAAGCTGAGGCTGAGGGGCTCGACAAGGTCCTCGTCGCCGCCGGCTTCGACTGGCGGGAGCCGGGTTGCTCGATGTGCCTGGCCATGAACCCCGACAAGCTGGCTGTCGGCGAGCGGGCCGCCTCAACGAGCAACCGCAACTTCGAGGGTCGCCAGGGACGGGGCGGGCGCACCCACCTGGTGTCCCCCGCCGTCGCCGCGGCCACCGCCATCGCGGGCCACTTCGCCCTCCCGGAGGATCTCGCATGATGCAGTCCGTCCAGATCGTGCAGGGCACCGGCCTGCCCCTCGACCGCTCGGATGTCGACACCGACCAGATCATCCCGGCCGAGTGGCTGAAGCGGGTCGAGCGCACCGGCTTCGGCAAGGGCCTCTTCTCGTCGTGGCGCGACGATCGCGACTTCGTGCTCAACGACGAGCGCTTCGCAGGTGCCAACGTCCTCGTCGCCGGCCCTAACTTCGGCACCGGCTCCAGCCGCGAGCACGCGGTGTGGGCGATCCTGGACTACGGCTTCCAGGCCGTCATCAGTCCCCGCTTCGCCGACATCTTCCGCAACAACTGCACCAAGAACGGCCTGGTTCCCGTGCAGGTGTCGGATGCCGTCGGTGCACAGCTGCTAGCTGCGGTCCAGGCCGACCCGACCCTCGAGCTCCTGGTCGACGTCGACCGCCGCACGCTCTCGGCTCCGGCCATAGGCCTCGAGGAGCCCTTCCCCTTGGAGGACAGCGTGCGGGAGCGCTTCCTCGAAGGCCTCGACGACATCGGCATCACGCTCCGCACCGAGGAGCTGATCACCACCTTCGAAGGTGCTCGCCCCGGCTGGCTGCCGACCGCGTAGCTAGAGATCCGGCAGCTCGGGGGCGTAGAGCCAGGCTTGGAAGAGGTCGTCGAGCTCGGCTCCGGAGATGCGCTCCGCCAGAGCCACGAGGTCCTCTGTGGAGGCGGTGCTGTTGCGGTGCTCGTCGACCCAGGTGCGCAGGACCGTGAAGAAGGCGTCGTCCCCGATGCGCTCGCGGAGCGCCTGGAGCGCCATGGCACCCCGGATGTAGACGGTGCCGGCGAACAGCTCCTGTGAGCCCGGGTCGCCCGCCGGCAGATCGAAGCTGCGCTCGCCTTCGAACTGGCGGGCGATCTCCGCCGCCGACAGCCCGCCGGTGCGCTCGACGTACAGCCACTCCGCGTAGGAAGCGAAGCCCTCGTTGAGCCAGATGTCCTTCCAGGTCGCCGGGCTGACGCTGTTGCCCACCCACTGGTGGGCCAGCTCGTGCAGGAGGAGGATGTCGGCCCCGCGGCCTTGGCGGGCGACGTCGGAGCCGATGATGGTGAGGGTCTGCGTCTCGAGGGCGAACCCGAGATCCTCGTCGACGGCCAGCACTCCGTAGACGGAGAAGGGGTAGGGCCCGTAGAGGTCGTCGAGCAGCTGCACCATCTCGGCGGTGGCC
>JBDSUN010000185.1:0-4840 GCA_039927735.1 Acidimicrobiales bacterium
GGAGGTCCTCGTGGGACTCCCTCCGCACGACGAGGCGCGCCTCGCCGTCGCTGACGAAGACGACGGCGGGGCGCGGCACCTTGTTGTAGTTGGAGCCCATGGAGTGGCCGTAGGCGCCCGTGACCGGGGTGCCCAGGATGTCGCCGACCATCGTGTCCGCGGGCACCCGGGCTGCGCGCACCAGCACGTCGCCCGACTCGCAGTGCTTGCCCACGATGGTCACCTCCCTCGGCCGCTCGGCGGCGACGGCACGGGGCAGGAAGGCCTCGTAGCCCGACCCGTAGAGCACCGGTCGGGGGTTGTCGGACATGCCGCCGTCCACCGAGAGGTAGGTGCGGACGTCCGGCACGTCCTTGATGGTGCCGACCGTGTAGAGGGTGACGGCGGCCTGGGCGGCGATCGCCCGCCCGGGTTCGGCACTCACCCGGGCGGTGAGGCCCGCCTCCCGACAGGCCGAGACGATGGCCGTGCCCCACGCCGTGATGGACGGCGCCTCCTCCCCCTCGACGTAGGCGACCCCGAGGCCGCCGCCGATGGACAGCTCCGCCAGGCCCATCTCCCGCACCCACGGGGCGACCACCTCGACGGCCTCGTGGAAGAAGTCGGCCACGAACACCTGGCTGCCGATGTGCATGTGGACCCCGACGAGGTCCACGGCCGGCGTGTCCTGCGCCCGCGCCACCGCTCGGGCGGCATCGCCGGAGGGCACGCCGAACCCGAACTTGGAGTCGAGCTGGCCGGTGCGGACGAACTCGTGGGTGTGGGCCTCGACGCCTGGCGTCGCCCGGATCAGCACCTCCGGCACGATGCCGTCCTCGGCGTGCAGGGCGGCGAGGCGCTCGAGCTCGTCGAAGCTGTCGATCACGATCCGCCCGACCCCGGCCGCCCGGGCCGAGCGGAGCTCGTCGAGCGACTTGTTGTTCCCGTGCAGCACCAATCGGTCGGCTGGCACGCCGGCGGCGAGGGCGACGTGGAGCTCGCCGCCGGTGGCCACGTCGAGGTGCATGCCCTCCTCGTGGGCGAGGCGCGCCATGGCCACGCAGAGGAAGGCCTTGGACGCGTAGGCCACCCCATCCCCGAAGGCGGCCACGGCCTCCCGGCAGCGGGCCCGGAGGTGGGCTTCGTCGTAGACGAAGAGGGGTGTCCCGAAGCGCTCCGCCAGGTCGACGAGGTCGCAGCCCCCGATGGACAGCCGGCCGTCGACACCCATGACCGCGTTGTCGGGCAGCAGGTGCGCCGGGAGGGGTCCGCTCACATCGCCTCGGGAGCGGACACCCCGAGCAGGTCGAGGCCGATGGCCAGCCCGATGCGGGATCCCTCGACGAGCTGGAGGCGTGCCTGCGAGACCTCCGCGGGCACATCCCCGATCACGTAGCAGTCGTGGTAGAAGCCGTGGAAGCGGTCGGCCAGCTCCCGCACCCAGGTGGTGAGCTTGTGGGGCGCCCGATCGGCGCAGGCCAGGGCCAGCACCTCGGGCAGCTCATCGAGCTTGCGGAGCAGGTCGAGCTCGCGCTCGTGCACCAGGAGCGACAGGTCGACCTGGTCGAGCGACGCCGGGACGATGCCCGCCTCCACGACCTTGCGCCCGATCGAGTGGATGCGGGCGTTGGCGTACTGGACGTAGAAGACGGGGTTGTCGTTGGATTGCGCCGTGATGAGGTCGAGGTCGATCGTCTGGCGGGTGTCCAACGACTGCAACAGGAAGGTGAGGCGAGCCACGTCGAGGCCGACGGCGGCCACGAGGTCGTCGAGCAGCACCAAGGTGCCGGCCCGCTTCGACAATCGGACCTCCTCCCCCCTGCGCACGAGCACCACGAGCTGACCGAGGATGATCTCGAGCTCGTCGCGCTGGTGGCCGAGGGCCTGCACGCCGGCCTTGAGGCGGGCCACGTAGCCGTGGTGGTCGGAGCCCCAGATGTCGATGAGGAGGTCGAACCCCCGCTCGTACTTGTTGCGGTGGTAGGCGATGTCGGGCAGCAGGTACGTGGGCTGCCCGTCGGACTTCACGAGGACACGGTCCTTGTCGTCGCCGAAGTCGGTGGTGCGCAGCCAGGTGGCACCGTCGGCCTCGAACACCACACCGCGCGACCGCAGGTCGGCCAGGGCGGCATCCACCTCGCCTGAGTCGGCCAGTGCCTGCTCGCTCGACCAGGTGTCGAAGGTGGCGCCGATGCCGGCCAGGCTCTCTCGCAGCTCCTGCTTGGCCCGCTGATAGCCCCAGGCGGTCGGGTCGGCGTCGGCGGGCATCTTTGCGGCCCACTCCCGGATGTACTCGCCGACGTAGCCGTCCTCCGGGACCTCCGTACCGGCCTGGCGGGCGGCCAGCGAAGCGCCGAAGAGGCCCATCTGCACGCCCCGGTCGTTGAGGTAGTACTCGCGATGCACGACGTGCCCGGTGCGTTCGAGGATCCGACAGAGCGAGTCGCCGAAGGCCGCCCAGCGCCCGCCCCCGGCGTGCAGCGGGCCCGTCGGGTTGGCGGAGACGAACTCCACGTTCACCCGCTTGCCGCCGCCGATGTCGAGGCGGGCGTAGCCCTGCTCGCCGGCCGCCAGAACGTCGGCCAGCACGTCGTGGAGCCAGGTGTCGTGCAGGTGGAGGTTCACGAACCCCGGGCCGGCGACCTCTGCCCGATCGACGTGGACCGGCGGCGCCGCGTTGAGATGCTCCACGAGCTCCCCAGCGAGCTCGCGCGGCACGCGACCGTTGCGCTTGGCCGTGGCCATGGCCACGTTCGAGGACCAGTCGCCGTGCTCCCGGCGGCCGGGGCGCTCGAGGTGGATCTCGGCGGGCGGCTCGATGCCCACCTCGGTGAGAGCAGCGCGCAGGGCAGCGGCGAGCGAGTCGCGGATCACGGACAGCCTTCTATCGGGCGAGCAGGGCGTTGACCCGGTCGATGAGGTCGAGCGGCTCGAAGGGCTTGGTGATGTAGGCGTCTGCTCCTGCGGCGAGACCGAGCTTGAGGTCGCTGGCCTGCGCCCTCGCCGAGAGCAGGATGACCGGGATGGCCTTGGTGGCCTCGTCGGCGCGGACGGCAGCCAGCAGCTCCAGCCCGGATGTGCGCAGCATCATGATGTCGCTGACGATGGCGTCAGGCTTCTCGGCTCGAGCCATCTCGATCCCCTCGGCCCCGTCGTGGGCCAGCAGCACCGCGAACCCTTCGAGCTCGAAGTTCACCTCGAGGAGGCGCAGGATCACCGGGTCGTCCTCGACGACGAGCACCGCGGGGGGCAACATCGACGCATGTTACGCAGCACCCCAGGCGCCACCTGCAGCCGTTGGGCCGTTGGGGCCGCCGAAGGCCCTCGGCTTGATCGCAGTGCGGAGCGCCAGCCCCAAAGCTGCCGACTGGATTGCGAGAGCTCGTTCTGGACCGAGGCTCACCGGCGACCAGTCCAGATTCCCCGCGAACTTGCCGTTGCTGAAGACGAACGACCGGAAGGCGCCACCCTCACCGGCCGGAACGAGTCCGTTCTCCCGCAGCAACGCCAAGCTCCGTGCGGTGTGCCGAACGTACTCACATGAACTTACTGCCACGGATGCGACGGCAGCCACCACGTCAGTGACCGGGGCGAGGCCGGAGCTTGTGACCTCGGCTCCGCCAATGCGGACAAGATCAGCGACGAGGCGCTCAACCTCCTGAGATGGGCCGCTGACGATCAACCCATCCTCTGCCGCAACGAGGACGAGCTCCGTGGGTTCAGCGGCCTGGGACATGCGCGCCATCCTGCCAGCCAAAGGCCTTCCGGGACGCCACGGCGCGGCGGGAGGCGAGAGCCGAGAGCGACCTCTCGTCGGTCACGCCGAGCTCGTAGCTTCATCCCGTGGACGAGCTGGGGACGGGGCTCTACGAGACGCTGATCACCGAGGGGCTGCGGGCGCGCCTCGAGGCGCTCGGCGACCGCATGCCCAGCGACCAGCGCACCCTACGCAGCGCGGAAGCCGCCAATCGGGTCGCCTGGCACCTCAGCCGCCAGATCGAGGCGGCCCTCAACGACGTGAGGGACGAGGACCGCGTCCAAATCGGCCTGCAGGTCGCCCGGGCCCTGCTGGCCAGGCTCGGCGAGCTCGTCGCCACGGACCCGGCCGACACGCCGACAGATCCGGCCCAGGTCCTCCACGCCATCCTCCAGCGTCGGCCCGACGGCACCCCGCACCAGATCGAGCAGCCGCTCATCCCGCTGCTCGACACCACGCTGCTCACCAACGCGCCCGGCGAGCCGGGCCTGTGGAGCCAGCTCCGCTCGGAGATCGAGTCGGCCGATGCCATCGACGTCGTGATGGCCTTCATCCGCCGCAGCGGCATCGCCCCACTGCTGGAGCATCTGAGACGCCACACCGAGCAGCGCAAAGCCCTGCGGGTGCTGACCACCACCTACACCGGCTCCACCGAGGGCCGGGCCCTCGATCAGCTGGCCGAGCTCGGAGCGGACGTCCGCATCTCCTATGACCTCGGCAGCACCCGCCTCCACGCCAAGGCCTGGGTGTTCCACCGGCGCTCCGGCTTCTCCACCGCCTACGTCGGCTCCTCCAACCTCACCCACCAGGCGCAGGTCACGGGGCTGGAGTGGAACGTCCGGGCCTCGGCCGCCCGCAACCCCGACATCGTCGACAAGTTCAAAGCCGTGTTCGACAGCTACTGGGAGGCCGGCGACTTCGTCGACTACGACGCCGCCCAGTTCGACGAGGAGCAGGCCCGCACCGGCCGAACCGACAGCGGCCCCCTCGTCATCCTCAGCCCGATCGAGCTGCGTCCGGCGCCGTTCCAGGAGCGGCTGCTCGAGCAGATCGACGTCGCCCGCACCAAGGGCCACCACCGCAACCTCCTCGTGGCCGCCACCG
>JBDSUN010000186.1:0-5189 GCA_039927735.1 Acidimicrobiales bacterium
GTGGCCGAGTCGCGCCCGAACAGCTCGATGAGGCCTTCGGCGGTGAGCCGCGCTCGATCGCCAGGCACCGAGTACCGGATGTCGTCGATGACCGGGAAGGTGCGAGCTGTCTTGTCGGCGTCGCCCAGGTAGCCGAGCGGCACCCGACCCTTCTGGGCCAGCCAGCCGACCTCGGCGTGGCCCGCGTCGAGGACGGTCGAGAGGTCCTCGCTCACGATGGCGGCTCCCGGCCCGGGGGTGAAGGTGCCGGTGCTGGCCGACTGCCCGGCCGCGCTCATGTGCGACATCTGGCTGCCGGTCTCGGAGGCCCCCACCGCGTCCATCACCATGACCGTCGGCAGCTGGGCCAGGAAGCGGTCCTTGATGGTGGATCCCAGCGCGGCGCCCCCCGAGACGATCATGAGCATGGAGGACAGGTCGTAGGCCGACCCCTTCTCGGCGGCCAGCTCGAGCTGGTCGACCAGCGGGCGTCCGAAGGCGTCGCCCACGATCAGCAGGATGTTGACCTTCTCCCGCTCGATGGTGCGCCAGACGTCGTCGGGGTCCAGGCCGACCGTGTCGTCCTGGATGCAGATCGTGCTGCCACCGGTGAGAGCGTTGAAGGCCAGCCAGTGGCCGGCGCCGTGCATGAACGGAGGCGCCGGCACCAGGCGGGCACCTCCGTTGACAGCCGCCTCCACGATCTGGTCGAGGCTCTCCCACTCGCCGCCGGTGCCCAGGTTCCGCCCGCCCATCGCCCCCACGAAGATGTCGGCCTGCCGCCACAGGACGCCCTTCGGCATGCCGGTGGTACCACCGGTGTAGAGGATGTACAGGTCATCGGGGCTGCGCTCGACGTCGGGTCGCTCGGGGCTGGCGACGGCGAGGGCGTCCTCGTACCACTGGGCGCCGGGGAGGAGGTCGGCACCGGAGCCGTCGTCCACCTGGAGAAGCACGGTGAGGGACGGGAGGTCGGGCAGGACCTCGGCCAGCCGGTCGGCGAAGGCGGAGTGGAACACGATGGCCCTCGCGCCGGCGTCGTTGAGCAGGTAGCGCAGCTCTTCGGCCACGTAGCGGTAGTTGACGTTGAAGGGCGCGATGCGGGCCTTGTAGGCGCCCAGCATCGATTCGATGTACTCGTTGCCGTTGTGGAGGTAGCAGGCCAGGTGGTCCTGACCGCTCTCGTGGCCGCCCAGGTCGGCACGGGGCGAACGGACGCCGAGGCCCTTTGCCACGAAGTGGTTGGCCAGCCGGTTGGTCCGTTCCGCGACTTCGCCGTAGGTGAGGCGACGGTCCCGCCAGACGATGCACTCACGATCGGCGATGGCGGCGCTGACTGCGTCGTTGACGTCGGCGAGGTTGAACTCCATGCGACCGGTTCCCCCCAAGGGCTCGGTGGTCGGGATCTGCGTTGGACAGTAGGTGGAGGGCTGCAGGGGGTCGAAACGAGCCGCGCCACCTCGCCGCCAGCCGGTGCTAAGAACGGCTCATGGCTCAGAACCTCACGTTCGGTGTGTTCATCCCGCAGGGCTGGAAGATGGAGCTGGCCCCGATCGAGGACCCGCAAGCCAAGTGGGCCAAGGCGGTGGAGGTGGCGGTCCTGGCCGAGGAGCTCGGCCTCGACTCGCTCTGGACCTACGACCACTTCCACAACGTGCCGGTGCCGGCGCACGAGACGATGTTCGAGTGCTGGACCACGCTGGCCGCGATCAGCCAGCGCACGAGCCGGATCATGCTGGGACAGATGGTGGGGTGCGCCCCGTACCGGAACCCCGGGCTGCTGGCCAAGATCACATCCAACATCGATGTGATCTCGGGTGGCCGCCTCATCTGGGGCATCGGGGCCGGGTGGTACGAGCACGAGTTCGCGGGCTACGGCTACGAGTTCTTGAAGCCAGCCGACCGCATTCGCGTGCTGCGCGAGACGGTGGAGATCGTGAAGGCGATGTGGAGCGAGCCCGACGTCACCTACGAGGGGCGCCACTTCCAGCTGCAGGGCGCCCAGTGCGACCCGAAGCCGGTGCAGCAGCCGCACCCGCAGATCCTCATCGGCGGTGGGGGCGAGCAGCTCACGTTGCGGGTGGTGGCGCGGCTCGCCGACGCCTCCAACTTCGGCGGCAAGCCCCACGAGTGGGCCGCCAAGGCCGAGATCCTGAAGGGCCACTGCGCGGAGGTGGGCCGCGACTACGGCGAGATCCAGAAGACGTGGTCGCCCGAGATCTTCATCCGCGAGACGGAAGCCGAGGTCACCGCTGCCGGCAGCCGCTCGTTCCTCGGTGAGGCCGTGGAGTCGTGGTCGGCCGGCAACCTCGTCGGCACCCCCGAGCAGGTGACCGAGAAGATCCAGGAGTACGTCGACCTCGGCTGCACCGGGTTCTACCCGTGGTGCAGCGACTACCCGGAGACCGAGACGGTGCGCCTCTTCGCCGAGCAGGTGGTGCCCCAGCTCCGCTGAGGCGCCTTGTCACTCGTAGTAGCGGAAGAGGTTCTCGCTGACGCAGCTGGGCTTGGGGGCCCCCTCGCACTCGAAGGTGAAGCGCATCTGCACCTGGCAGCCGCCGGGGATGTCGGTGACCTCCACCAGGTCGACCCCCACCCGCAGGTTGGCGCCCACCGGCACCGGTGACGGGAAGCGGACCTTCTCGCACCCGTAGTTCACGCCCATCTTGATCCCCTCGACCCGCACGACCTGCGGCATCAGCACCGGGCCGAGCGACAGGGTGAGGTAGCCGTGGGCGATCGGGCCGCCGAAGGGGCTCTCGGCGGTGGCTCGATCCACGTCGACGTGGATCCACTGGTGGTCGCCGGTGGCGTCGGCGAACAGGTTCACCCGTTCCTGGGTGATCTCCATGTAGTCGCTGTAGCCGAGGTGCTGGCCCACGAGCTCCTTGAGCCCGGCGATCCCGTTCACGGTGGTGGTCATGGGTCGATCATGCCCGACGTGGGAGGATGTGCGCCCATGGACGGCCTGGTGGGGGTGGTGCTGGCGGCGGGGCGCGGCACCCGTCTGCGCCCCCTCACCCGCATCCGCCCCAAGGCGCTGTGCCCGGTGGGCAACGTGCCCCTCGTCGACCTCGCCCTCGAACGGGTGCGTCCGGCGGTGGAGGCCGTGGCGGTGAACCTCCACCACGGGCGGCGCACCCTCGACGCCCACCTGGCGCCCGACGTGCACCGCTCGGTGGAGGAGGAGCGCCTGGGGACGGCTGGCGCTCTCGGTCGGCTGCGGCCCTGGATCGACGGTCGGGGGGTGCTCGTGGTCAACGCCGATGCCTGGTGCCCAGGGTCCCTGGCGGACTTCGCCGCGGGATGGGACGGGGAGCGCATCCGGCTCCTCCTGGCCGGCGACGACGAGCTCAGCCCCACCAGCGGCCTGGCCGGGGCCTTGATGCCCTGGCGCGACGTGGCTGGGCTGGAGGACGAGCCCTCCGGGCTCTACGAGGTCTCGTGGCGGGCGGCGCAGGCCGAGGGGCGGGTGGAGGCGGTCCGCCACGACGGGCCGTTCGTCGACTGCGGCACGCCGGAGCAGTACCTGGCCGCCAACCTGCAGGCCAGCGGGGGAGTGAGCGTGGTGGAGGCCGGCGCCCGAGTGGAGGGCACCCTCGATCGATGCGTGGTCTGGGCCGGGGCGAAGGTGCACGATGGGGAAGCGCTGTCGTGCTGCATTCGGGCGCGCAGTCGGCTGACCGTCCTCGTCCGCTGATCGCCTAGCGGCGCGAGCGCAGGGCGACCGGCGCGTCGGACTCGACGGCGTGGGTGGCCCGGAGCTGACCACAGGCGGCGTCGATCTCGGTGCCGCGCGTCCGGCGGGTGGTGGCGTTGACGCCGCCCTCGCGCAGCAGGTCCCGGAACTCGCGGACGCGCCGCGTCGAGGAGCCCCGCACCGCGTACCCGGGGGTGGGGTTGAGCGGGATCAGGTTCACGTGGGCGGGGAGCGGGAGGCTGCGCGAGCGCTCGACGAGCCGCTGGGCATCGACGTCGCGATCGTTGACGCCGTCGATCAGCGCCCACTCGAACGACAGGCGCCGACCCTTGGCCAGGAGGTACCCGGCACAGGCGTCCATCAGGGTGCTCAGCGGGTACCGGCGGTTGATGGGCACGAGCTGGTTGCGCAGCTCGTCATCGGCGGCGTGCAGGGACACGGCCAGGTTGACGGGGAGGGCCTCGGCGGCCAGGCGGCGGATGCCCGGCACGATGCCCACCGTCGACACCGTGAGGTGGCGGGCCGAGAGGCCGAGGTCGGCGTGGAGGCGCTCGATGGTGGCCCAGGTCGGGTCGTAGTTGGCCAGCGGCTCGCCCATCCCCATGAACACGACGTTGGAGAGGCGGCGTCCGTCGTCACGCGCCCGGCGGGCCGCCCGCACCACCTGCTCGATGATCTCGCCGGCGCTCAGGTGGCGATCGAACCCAGCCTGGCCGGTGGCGCAGAACGTGCACCCCATCGCGCACCCCGCCTGGCTGGACACGCACACAGTGGAGCGTTCGTCGTAGTGCATGAGCACCGTCTCGATCTGCGTGCCGTCGTGGAGCTCCCACAACCACTTGACCGTCTCGCCTCGGTCGCTGGCCTGCTCAGTGAGGGGGTGCAGGGCCAGCGGGAGCCCCGACTCCAGCTGGGCCCGCAGTGCCTTCGGCAGGTTGGTGAGCTCCTGCGGCGCCGCCAGCTGCTCGTAGAGGCCGGCCCAGACCTGGTCCACGCGATAGCGCGGGTGATCGCTGAGGAGCGCGGCCAGCTCGGTGCGCGAGGCGCCGTAGCGAGCGGTCATGAGGCCGGTACCTCGATGGTGTGGCTGGAGTCCGTGTGGTGCACCGAGAACCCGAGGGTCTCGTAGAGGTGGAGCCCGCTGGCGTTGCCCCCGTCCACGTAGAGCATGCCGACACCCATCCCCTGACGGTGGAGGTGGTCGAGGCCGGCGAGGGTGAGGGGCCGTCCGAGGCCGCGCACGCCGGCGGCCGGGTCGACGGCGATCACGTAGATCTCGCCGAGCGCGGGATCGACCTCACGATGCTCCTTGGTCCAGCAGAACCCGATGAGCTGACCGTCACGCTCGTGCAGCAAGAAGCCAGCCGGATCAAACCACGGCGCCTCCATCCGTGCCTCGAGGTCCTCGGGCGTCCACCCGCCCTGCTCCGGGTGCCAGTCGAAGGCCCGGTTGTTGACGGCCAGCCACGCCGCCTCGTCCTGTCCCACCACGAACGAGCGCACGTCGAGC
>JBDSUN010000187.1:0-15956 GCA_039927735.1 Acidimicrobiales bacterium
CGGTCGGGTGGTGAACATCACCAAGTTCGGTGCCTTCGTCAACATCCTCCCGGGCCGCGACGGCCTGCTCCACATCTCCAAGATCGGTGGCGGCAAGCGCATCGACCGGGTGGAGGACGTGTTCAGCCTCGGCGACGAGGTGGAGGTGAAGGTGGACGACGTCGACCCGCAGGGCAAGGTGTCGCTGAGCCTGGCCTCCGCCGTCGAGATCCCCGACGGCGCCGTCTCCAGCGGTTCCGGTGGCGGTGATCGGGGAGATCGGGCGCCTCGCGAGCGTGCCCCGCGACGTGACCGTGACGACGCTCCGGCGCCGGCCGCCGACAGCGAGGTCGTGTCCTTCGAGGACAGCTTCGACGCCGAGGTGCAGAAGGAGTTCGGCGACCTCGGCCCCAGTGCCGCCCCCGAGGGTGGTGGCCGGGGAGGCGAGCGTCGTGGCGGCGACCGTGGCCGTCGCGGTGGCGGTCGTCGCTAGTCAGTCTCGATGACCGAGCTGCTGGACCCAGGCGTCGAGCGGACCGAGCTGCCCAACGGCCTCCGCATCGTCACCGAGACGATGCCGGAGGCCCGCTCGGTCTCCCTCGGTGCCTGGGTCCGCGTCGGCGGTCGTGACGAGGCTCCCGAGCTGTCGGGCGCCTCCCACTTCCTCGAGCACCTGCTCTTCAAGGGCACCGAGCACCGCTCCGCCCGCCAGATCGCCGAGGCGGTGGACTCGGTCGGCGGCGAGATGAACGCCTTCACCGCCCGGGAGCACACCGCCTACTACGCCCGGCTGCCCCACGCCCGGCTCGACGTCGGGCTGGAGATCCTGAACGACGTCCTCACCGAGCCCGCCCTCCGGCCCGCCGAGGTGGACGCGGAGCGCCAGGTGATCGTCGAGGAGATCCTCATGAACCTCGACGCGCCCGAGGACCGCGTCCACACTGCGCTCTCCCGGGCCGTGTACGGCGACCACCCCCTCGGCCGGGAGGTGCTCGGCGACATGGCCACGGTGGAGGCCATCACCCGCGACGACATCGCCGCCTTCTTCCACCGGTGGTATCGCCCCGCCACGATGGTCGTCACGGTGGCCGGACGCCTCGACCACGACGAGGTGGTGGCCGCGGTCACCGCCGGCGGATTGGGGCGCGGCACCGGGGGAGAGGTGCCGGTCCGCACGGCGCCGGCTCCGGCGGAGGCGGTCACCGTGGTGGAGCGCGACGATACCGAGCAGGCCCACCTCTGCCTCGGCTGGCGCAGCCTGTCGAACGGCGACGATGACCGATGGGCCTTCGCCGTGGCCAACCAGGTGCTGGGCGGTGGCATGGCCAGCCGTCTCTTCCAGGAGGTGCGCGAGGAGCGCGGGCTGGCCTACTCCGTCTACTCCCACCCCACCGCCTTCGAGGACTCCGGGTACCTGACCGTCTACTGCGGCACCGCGCCGAAGCGCGCCCGTGAGTCCCTCCAGGTCATCGACGACGTCGTGGCCGCCATGCGGGCCGACGGGATCACCGACGCCGAGCTGGCCGTAGCGGCCGGGTACCTCGAGGGCTCCATGCTCCTCGGGCTGGAGGACAGCGGGGGACGGATGGGTCGCCTCGGCCGCAGCCTGATGAGTCGGGGGCGCATCACCACCATCGACGAGCACGTGGCCCGCATCCGGGCCGTGACCACCGACGACGTCGCTCGGGTCATGCGCCGGGTGTTCGACGCTCCACGGGCGCTGGCCGCGGTCGGCCCCTTCGACGCCGAGGAGATCGCTGGGTAAGAGGGTCTACAGTTCGCCAACGTCTGTGGGCCGAAGCGAAGGAGAACGTGACATGGGGTTCCTCGACAAGGCGGCCGCCAAGGTCGGTGAAGCCACCAAGGCGGCCCAGGAGGGCATCGCCGAGCAGACGGCCAAGCGCCGGTCTGACGGGTTGCTCCGCGAGCTCGGCGCCTGGACCTACGCCAAGCACAAGGGCGGCTTCGCCGACGCCGACATCAACATCGCCAGGGTGCTTGGCGAGCTGGCCGACCACGAGGCCGAGCACGGTGAGCTGGGTGCCGACAAGGAGGAGTCGATCGCTCCGCCGATGGCCACCGCGCCACCCCCACCCCCACCCCCACCCCCGCCGCCGGCCACCGCCACGCCGATCCCGCCCCCTCCGCCCGCCCCGCCCGCGTCGCCGATGCCTCCGGTTCCGGAGCCGCCGGCTCCGCCCGTCCCTGCGCCGCCCGTCCCTCCGGCGCCCCCGAGCCCCGGGCCGCCGCCCATGCCGGCTCCGGGCGATCCGGTGCCACCGCCGCCCCCACCTGCCTGAGCCGATGACGCGGGTCGGGGTGTTCGGCGCGTCCGGACGGATGGGTCGGACGGTGTGTGCAGCCGTCGTCGCCGACCCGGACCTCGAGCTGGTCGCGGCCATCGACCCGGCCTTCGACGGCAACCGGACGGTCCTCGGCGAGGGCATGGACTCGGTCCGGTGCGCGTCGTCGGCGGACGCCCTGCTGGAGGTCGGCGCCGAGGTGGTGATCGACTTCACCGTTGCGTCCGCCGCCCGGTCGAACCTGGCTTTTGCGGCCGAGCAGGGCTTGCACGCCGTGGTCGGCACCACGGGTCTCGCCGACGACGACCTCGCCAAGATCGCGGGCAGCTTCACCCGCAGCTCCTGCCTGGTCGCGGCCAACTTCGCCATCGGTGCGGTGCTCATGATGCGCTTCGCCGAGCTAGCTGCCCCCTGGTTCGAGACGGCGGAGATCATCGAGCTCCACCACGATGCCAAGGTCGATGCACCCTCCGGCACCGCCCTGCGCACCGCCGAGCGCATGGCCGCCGTTTCCGGGGACTGGGCCGACGACCCCACCACGGACCATGTCCTCGACGGCGCCCGCGGCGGAGCGGCGGCCGGAGGGATCCCCGTGCATGCCGTTCGGCTCCGGGGCCTCTTCGCCCACCAGGAGGTGCTGCTCGGCACGGTCGGCCAGTCCCTCACCATCCGGCACGACACCTATGACCGCACCTGTTACATGCCCGGCGTCCTCCTCGCCGTCAAGCACGTCCACGAGCGTCCCGGCTTGACCATCGGGTTGGAACCGCTGCTGGACCTCTGAGGGGCATCGGCCGCTACGGTCACCGTCGGTGGTCGTGCCTCCCCTCACCTACGTGCGCCATGCCATGGCGGTGCCCGCCGACGGCGTGCATCCCACCGAGTGGCACCTGGACGACGTCGGCCGGACCGCTGCCCGGGCGGGGGCGAGCCGGCTGGAGGTCGGGACCGGCATCGGGAGGCTGGTGTCGAGCACCGAGCCGAAGGCCATGGAGACGGCCGAGGCCATCGCCGAGCACTGGTCGACGGAGCTGGTCGGTGACGAGCGGCTGCGGGAGGCCGTCCGGCCGTGGATCGGGCCCGGGTACCGGGCCATCGTCCACCGCTACCTGCGGGGGGAGCCGCAGGAGGGCTGGGAGCCCCACGCCGAGGTGGCGGCCCGGGTGGGTGTGGCCGTGGCGGATGCGACCGCCGCCGCCGACGGGGGTCCGGTCGTGGTGGTGTCCCATGGCCTGGCCCTCGCGGTGCACCTGGGCGACCGGCTCGGGGCCGAGTTCGACTGCGAGTCGTTCTGGAGCGGGCTGGCCTTCCCGGATGCGTGGGCCCTGGATGCCGACGACGTCCTGCACCGGTCGTTGGTGCGCTCGCCGATCACCTGACCGTCGAGTCGCCCTCTGACTCGCCGTCGTCGATGGCTTCGGCCAGGGCATCCAGCTCCCCCCGGCCCTTCTTCAGCTCGTTGACGGTCGTGAAGGCGAACAGGGCGATCGACGCGATGAGCAGCGGGGTGCGGAAGTCGCCGATGAAGTCCAACACCTTGTCGATCGGGGACTGGAAGGTCTCCCCGACGCGGCGGATCAGGTAGAGGCGCGTGAGGGTGCCGGCGATGTTGGTGATGAAGAACCCGATCACGTTCATGCCGGCGGCTCCGGCGAACATGCAGATGTACTGGTTGGGGGCGATGAAGACGATCGGGTACGCCGCCTTGCCGAACCAGCCCTCCCATTGGCGGAGGGTCCGGCCGAAGGTCTTGGTCCGCTGCTCCATCCACTGCAGGGCGGAGTCGCCGTACCAGTAGCCGATGAGGAAGAAGAGGGGATCGGCGATGAGGAGCCGCAGACAACCGACGAGGTAGTAGCTGACGGCGTCGAGCTGGTTCGTCACCAAGATCAGGTTGCGGTTGCTCGAGTTCATGGCGATCAGCTGGAGCGGATGCCGGTTGACGAGGTCCGGGGCCAGGGCGTTGCCCACGTTGGACAGGATGATCAGCCCGACGATCGGAACGGCCAGGACCTTGAGGGTGTGGCGCCCAGGCGGCTGCCGTCGATCCTCGGGTGCGGTCGCCACGGCGCCGAGTCTGGCATCTCCTAACCTGCGGGAGACGCCGACCGCTCCCAGGGGGATCCACGCCATGCAAGGCCTCATGCAGGACGTACCGCTCACGCTGCCGCACCTCTTCGGACGGGCGGAGACCCTCTTCTTCGACAAGGAGATCGTTACGGCCACCGCGACCGGCCTCGAGCGGACCGACTACGGCACCTGGGCGGAGCGCACCCGGCGGCTCGGCGGCGTGCTCGACGACCTCGGGGTGAGCGAGGACGGACGGGTGGCCACCTTCGCCTGGAACACGGCCCGCCACCTCGAGCTCTACTTCGGCATCCCCTGCACCGGCCGGGTGCTGCACACCCTCAACATCCGGCTGTTTCCCGAGCAGCTCGTCTACATCGTGAACCACGCCGAGGACGAGGTGATCTTCGTCGATCGCTCCCTCATCGGGCTGCTGTGGCCGCTGGTCGACCAGCTGAAGACCGTCCGGCACATCGTCGTGATGGACGATGGCAAGGGTGAGGTGCCCAGTCCCGACGGCGGCCGAGCCCTCCACGACTACGAGGACCTGCTGGCCGCAGCCTCGCCGGTGTCGTTCCAGGTCGACGACGAGAACCGTGCGGCGGCGATGGCCTACACCAGCGGCACCACCGGCAACCCCAAGGGCGTCGTCTACTCCCACCGCTCCACCTACCTGCACACCCTCGGCACCATGACCACCAGCGGCATCGGCGTGCAGGAGAGCGATCGCGTGCTGCCGGTGGTGCCCATGTTCCACGCCAACGCCTGGGGCCTGGCCCACGCCGCCGTGGCCACGGGCGCCAGCCTGATCATGCCCGGCCCCGACCTCTCCGCGGTGGCCATCGCCACCCTGATCGAGCAGGAGAAGGTGACCATCGCCGCTGGCGTCCCGACCATCTGGATGGGCGTCCTCCCCGAGCTGAAGGGGCGGGACACGTCGTCTCTGCGGGCCATCCCCTGTGGCGGCTCCGCCGTCCCCCGAGCGCTGTCGGAGGGCTACCGCGCCCAGACCGGCCTGCCGATCATGCAGGCCTGGGGGATGACCGAGACGAGCCCGGTCGCCTCCGTCGGCCGCATCAAGTCCACCATCGACGCCACTCTCGACGACGATGGGCACGCCGACCTCCGCACCACCGTGGGCCAGCCGTCGATCTGCGTCGACGCCCGCATCGTGCGCCCCGGCAGCACCGACGCGCTGCCCTGGGACGGCGAAGCCTCGGGCGAGCTGCAGGTGCGCGGCCCCTGGATCGCCTCGGAGTACTACGACGACGAGCGCTCGCCGGAGTCCTTCACCGAGGACGGCTGGCTGAAGACGGGTGACGTCGCCGTCATCGACCGCCACGGCTACATCCGCCTGGTCGACCGCACCAAGGACGTCATCAAGTCCGGCGGGGAGTGGATCTCCTCCGTCGACCTCGAAAACGAGCTGATGGGCCATCCCAAGGTGGCCGAGGCGGCGGTGATCGGGGTGCCCCACCCGAAGTGGTCGGAGCGGCCACTGGCGTGCGTGGTGGTGCGACCGGGGGAGGAGCTCACCAAGGAGGAGGTGCTCGCCTACCTCGACGGCAAGGTGGCCAAGTGGTGGCTGCCCGACGACGTCGTCTTCGTGGACGAGATCCCCAAGACCAGCGTCGGCAAGTTCTCCAAGAAGGACCTCCGCGACAAGTTCGAGGGCTACGAGCTCCCGACGGCCTGACCCCGCCGGCGGTGCGCTCGCCCTCGAACCGATGGTCAGCCCTGGCTCCACGCGGCACTTGTCGCGCCTCAAGTTCCTCGCGTCATCTCACCCCGGTGAACGATCGGTGCGAGCAGGTGCAGCGGCGACGAGGAGGGCGACGTCGTCGAGCCAGCCGCCTGGCGGCCGCGCTTCGTTCATGAGGTGGTCAGCGAGCTGAGCCGCTGAGGTCGCTGCACTCGCCGATCCGATGGACATCACCGAGTCGAGGCCGTCGTCGATCGTGCGTCGAGGCGCTTCGAAGAGCCCGTCGGTGAAAACCGCGATGCTGTCGCCGGGCTGCAGCTCGATCGAGTGCTCGCACTGGGAAGGGGCCAGTCCGGCGATGCCGAGGATGCTGGTGCGACCGGCTTCGCAGACCTCGGCCTCGCCGGAGGCGTGGAACCAGATCGGCGGCGGGTGCCCGGCCGCCTGGTAGGTGAGGGTGCGGAGGTCGGGGTCCCAGATGCCGTAGAAGCTGGTGAGAAACCGGTCGATCCGGAGCTCGAGCATGAGGTCGTGGAGCTGGCCGTGGACGGCAGCGGGGTGGGCCGAATGAAGGGCGAAGGCATGGAGAGCCGGTCGAAGCTGAGCCATGACCACCACTGCGGGCGCGTCATGGCCAGCGACGTCAGCGACCACCAGGCCGACTCGGCCGCCGCCGATGTCGATGACGTCGTACCAATCACCACCCATGCCGCTGACAGTGTTCGCCGGCTCGTAGCGCACGGCGACGTCGAGGCCCGGCGTGGACGGCAGCACCGGTGGCACCAGGGAGACCTGGAGCAGGCCGAGCAGGTCGCGCTGACGTACCCGAAGGTCGTCCATCTCCGCGCGAGCGGCATCGGCGGCTCGCCGGGCGAGGAGGTGCGCGACCTCGTCGCTGGCGGCAGCAGCCAGGGACTCGAGCACAGTGCGGTCTCGGTCACTCCACTCGTGGTGCTGGGTGTCGACGACGCAGAAGGACCCCAGGACCTCGCCGCCGGGGCTGCGGACCGGGAACCCGGCCCACGCGTGGACGCCCATCCCGTCGATCGCCGGGTTGCCGGCCGTGCGAGGGTCGGCGGCGGCGTCACTCACGAAGAGCGGCTCCCCCGTGGCGATCACGTACTTGCAGAACGAAGCCTCGACCGCGCCGAAGCGCACGTCATCAGGTACACCCGAGGTGGCGACGTACCACGACCGTTCGGCGTCGACGACGGTGAAGAACCCGAGCGGGGCCTCGAGGAGGTCGGCAGCTAGGTCGACGAGCCGGCCGAAGCTCGGTGTCCGTGCTTCGGCTTCGCCCGCCAGGCCCGTGCGCTCCACAGCAGCCAACCTGCTGGAACGCCCGATCTCTTCCGGAACACCTGCGCTCACCTCTGTCTCCCCCCGAGCACGTGCCCAACGGCTCGGACCCGACGATACTGGCCGCGGATCGCCGGGCAAGCAGCCGGGATCGTGACGGACGCCCTCGACTACATGGAGATCACCTGCGCCGGCTGCGGCTGTCGCGTGGATCGTGGCGTCATCATCGAACCCTGCTCTAGCTACCCGGACTGCTGCTGTCGCGACCTCACCGCCGGGCCGCCCGCTCGGCTTCGTGAGGGAGACTGACGCTCATCTGCCGGGGTGACGCGGGCTCGGCGGGCAGGGTGTCCGGGGGAACGAGCGGGGACCGCCGACGGCGCAGACGCCAGGTCACGTGGACGCTCGTGTTCGTGTTCACCGTGGTGCTTGCACTCGTCGGTGTGGCTTGCGCGATGCTGCTGAATGACGTCCTCGCCTGTCCGACGCCTGGCGCAGACTCGGACTCGGGACGGCTGTCGTGGTCCGTTCTTCCTCCTGGACCTCGATGCACCTGGACCGATGAGCTGCACGGCATTGATCGCGTCGAGGGCCCAGGTCCTGGCATGTCGATGTGGCTTGCAGTCCTGGCCGCCCTCGCCATCGCGCCTGGGCGGGCGCACCGATCGACGTTCCCGTTGGCAGCCGATCGCCCGTAGGTGGTCGACCGGTCGGTGGTGGCGTCGATGTCTCTGAAGGACAGGGTGACCGTGCCGGCAGCCGGCAGGGACCTCATCTGATGCCGCAGATGTCGAGGGCCAGGAGGGCGAGGGTGCGGGCGGTGGTGGCCATGTCGGCAAGGGGGACCGACTCGTTCGGCGCGTGGGCGAGGGCGGCGTCGCCGGGGCCGTAGTGGAGGGTGGGGATGCCGCCGAGACCGTTGAGCAGCCGGAGGTCGCTGCCGTAGGGGGCGCCCCACACGTGTGGCGTGGTGGCGGCGGTGTGGCCGTGGGCGCAGGCGACCCTGTCCATCAGGTCGCTGGTCTCAGGGAGGCGACCGAAGGCGAACTGCCCACCCCACCACTCGACCTCGACGGGGTGGGCGCGCAGCCAGAGGTCAGCGGCGCTGGCGTCGGACATGGCCGCCTCGAGGGCCGACCGGGCCTCGGCCGGGCTCTCGTCGAGGGCCACCCCGATGCGACCCTCGGCGACCAGGAGGTCGGGGACCGAGGAGGCCCAGTCGCCGGAGCGCACCGTGCCGAGCTCGATGGGGTAGGCGATGGCCCACCGCCGCAGGAGAGGGTCGACCTCGGCGTTCCGCTCGGCTTCGAGGGCCCGCAGCGCGGCGAGGACGGGGCCGAGCTTCTCGACCGCGCTCACCCCCTCGGTGCGTCGGGAGGCGTGGGTGGCGAGCCCGCGAATCCGAAGCCGGAAGGTGAGGGCGCCGGCGCAGGCGGGCACGAGGTCGAGAGCGGTGGGCTCGGGCACCACGCAGACGTCGGCCCGCCATCCACGCTGGAGCAGCCCGAAGGTGCCGAGGCCGCCGTCCTCCTCGCCGGCCACCGTGGCCAGGAGGACATCCCCCCGAAGCGGCACCTGGCTCGCCCGCAGGGCCCGCACCGCCCAGCGCGCCGCGATGACGCCGGCCTTCATGTCGCAAGCGCCCCGCCCGCGGAGCGTCGTGCCGTCGAGCCACCCACTGAAGGGCGCCTCGGTCCAGGCATCGAGGTCGCCGGGTGGCACCACGTCGATGTGGCCATCGAGGAGCAGCGACGGACCATCGCCGACTCCGGGCAACCGGCCGACCAGGCCCCACGCCTCGGTGCGGGGCACCTCGACGCCGGGGAAGTCGGGGTGGGCGGCCAGCTCCGCGAGGGGCAGGCGCCAGTGGTCGACCTCCAACCCGTCCTCCGCGAACAGCGTCGCCAGATCGGCTTGGACCTCGTGCTCGGCGTCGGTGCCGGACACGCTCGGCGTCCGCACCAGGGCGGCGGCCGCCTGCACCATCGCCTGCTCGTCGAGGTCGACCTGCTCGAGGACCCGGGCCCGCCAGTCGGTCGTCACCGCGCGGAGCGTACCCACGACTGCAGATCGAGGGCTCCGCTCTCGTACCCTCCACGAGGTGAGCTGGCACTTCGCCTCGCGGCCCAAGTGGCTCGTGCGCCACGTGGCGGTGGGGATCCTGGTCGCCACGATGGTGGTGCTCGGGTTCTGGCAGCTGCGTCGACTGGACGAGAAGCAGGCCTACAAGGCGCTGGTCGAGGCTCGACAGGAGGAGCCGGCTGCCGAGGTCAGGGACGTCATCCCGCCTGGTGCCGGCGTCCGGGACGAGACCGTCGCCGGCATCCTCTACCGCGACGTCACCGCCACCGGCACCTACGACGACGCCGAGACGGTGGTGGTGGAGAACCGCACCTTCAACAGCGCCTCGGGGGCGTGGGTCCTCACCCCGCTGCGCCTCGACGACGGGACGGCGGTGGTGGTGAACCGGGGCTTCGTCGGCTTCGACCGGGAGGGTGCCATCGTGCCCCCGCCCGCCCCGGATGGCGACGTGACGGTGGAAGGACTGGTGTTCCCGAGCCAGCAGCGGGGCCGCATCGGCCCTCGCGACCCGGCCGAGGGTCAGCTGTCGGTGCTGGCCCGCGTCGACCTCGAGCGGTTTGCCGACCAGCTCGACTACGACGTGCTCCCGGCCTACGTGCAGCTGGTGGACAGCGAGCCATCCGAGCGCCCTGCCGCCGAGGGCGCTCCCGGCCTGGTGTCGCTCGGTCCGCCCGAGCCCGACGAGGGCCCCCACCTCGCCTATGCCGCCCAGTGGTTCATCTTCACGGCCATCGCCGCTGGCGGCTACCTGCTCCTGCTCCGACGGGTCGCTCGTGATCGCGCCACGGAGCAACGGGCCGACGCCGCCGACGTCGCCCTCGGCAGGGAGCTGGCCGACCTCCTCGATCGCGAGGCGCGGCAATAGTTCGGTGTGACCCTTGTCGCACCATTTCGCCGGCCGATGATGCGATGATGACGGCGTTTCAGAGCCTCGCCACCAAGGAGCGTCGACGCGATGTCCACCAACGAAGAGCTGATCGGTCGTGAGGACATCAACGACCTCGAAGCCATCCTCGCCGTCAGCAACACCGACCGCGACGAGGTCATCCACGCGGTGAAGGACAACGCCGACGCCATCTTCACCTGGGACTACGAGAAGGGGCAGCGGCCAGCCCTCAACCGCCTCTACGAGAAGGCAAAGGTCTCGATGTGGAACGGCGAGACCGACCTGCCGTGGGACACCGCAGTCGACCAGGAGAAGGTCGTGGCCGAGAACGCTCTCGCCTCGGGCGGCTTCGCCACGGACATCGATGTCAGCGGGACCCCGATGGAGCACTGGGACGACCTGAAGTGGCTCGAGTTCGGCGTGGAGAGCCAGAACTGGATGTTGAGCCAGTTCATGCACGGCGAGCAGGGTGCGCTGGTGTGCACGGCCAAGATCGTCGAGACGGTGCCGTGGATCGACGCCAAGTACTACGCGTCCACGCAGGTGATGGACGAGGCCCGCCACGTCGAGGTGTTCGCCAAGTACCTCGACACCAAGCTGTCGGGCCACTACCCGATCAACGCGCACCTCAAGATGCTTCTTGACGACATCGTCGAGGACTCCCGCTGGGACATGACCTACCTAGGCATGCAGATCATGGTCGAGGGCCTGGCCCTGGCCGCCTTCGGGTTCATGCACCAGATGACAACCGAGCCGCTCCTCAAGAAGCTCCTGCGATACGTGATGAGCGACGAGGCTCGCCACGTCGCCTTTGGCGTGCTCTCGTTGAAGGAGTACTACGCCGAGCTGAGCGACGCGGAGATGCTTGAGCGTCAGGAGTTCGCCTTTGAAGCGGCTGTTCGTATGCGAGACCGGTTCCTGCAGCAAGAGGTGTGGGACCGCATGGGCATAGATCCCAAGGTCGCGGCGAAGATGGTGATGCAGGCGCCGCAGCGCCAGCTCTTCCAGAGCATGCTCTTCTCCAAGATCGTGCCCAACTGCAAGAAGCTCGGTCTCCTCGACCGCAACGACGGATGGCTGCGCGGCAAGTTCACCGAGCTCGGGGTGATCCAGTTTGAGGACCTCGTTGACACTGGCGAGGAGTACGAGATGTTCGCACTCGCTGAGGGCGAGATCGCGTCCTAACCAGTCCTAGGAAAACAGCACCCGCTGGTAGGGTCCGGTCGATGACAGCATCGTCCGAACCCCGCATGCTGGTGCTGCACGGCCTGCGTCTCAAAGGCTTTGCCCACCCGCCCGCGGTGAGCGAAGCCGTGGCGGTCTCCGAAGGGGAGACCGCCCAGATTCTCGAGCAGCTCATCGGAGACGGCCTGGTCATCTTCCGGGAGGGTCGCTTGTCCGGGTTCTCGCTCACTCCCCAAGGCCGGAACGAGCACGCGCAGTTGCTGAGTAGCGAGCTGGACCTCCATGGTGTGCGCGAATCCGTCAGGGCCGCCTATGCGAAGTTCCTGGGCCTGAACACAGGGCTTCTCGAGGTCTGCACTGCGTGGCAGCTGCGCGAAGTGCGTGGTGAGTCGGTGCTCAACGACCACACGGATCCCACCTATGACGCGGGAGTGATCGAGCGGCTCGCGGAGCTGAACGGGACGGTCCGTCCCGTCTGTGAGGAGCTGGGTGACTCGCTGGCTCGCTATGGGCGCTACCGCGAACGGTTAGCTCATGCCGTCGACCGCGTCCGTGGCGGCGAGCTCGACTGGTTTACCAAGCCGGTCATTGCCAGCTATCACACGGTTTGGTTCGAGCTGCACGAGGATCTGCTGGCCACGCTCGGCATCGAGCGAGGCTCGGAGGGGGTGCACTGATGGGTGCCGCCCGCTTTGGTCGGGTGCTCAGCGCGATGGTGACGCCGTTCGCTTCGGACGGATCCTTTGATGCGGAGGGTGCAGCCGATCTGGCCCGCTGGCTCGTTGCTCACGGCAACGAAGGGCTCGTGCTGGCTGGCACCACCGGTGAAGCGCCCACCCTCACGGTCGATGAGCAGGTCGAGCTCTGGGAGGTGGTGCGCGCCGCGGTGGACGTGCCACTCGTGGCCGGGACCGGAAGCAACGACACGCGCCACGCGGCGATGATGTGCGAACGCGCGGCGGCGGCTGGCATGGATGGGCTTCTGATCGTCACGCCGTACTACAACCGCCCGTCTCAGGCCGGGCTGGAAGCCCACTTCCGTACGGTAGCCTCGGCCACGGATCTTCCGATCGTGATGTACGACATCCCCGGTCGCACCGGGCGCAAGATCGACAGCGAGGTGCTCATCCGTCTCGCGAACGAGGTTCCCACCATCGTCGCTCTGAAGGACGCCGCCGGCAGTCCGGCTGCGACCGCCGAGGTGATCGCGGCGTCGCCGGCAGACTTCGACGTCTACAGCGGCGACGATGCGATGACGCTGGCGCTCCTGGCGGTGGGGGCCGTCGGCGTAATCGGCACCGCCACCCATTGGTGCGGCGAAGTGATGACCGACCTGATCGATGCCTTCGCCAAAGGGGACCACGCGAGGGCTCTTGAGCTCAACGCATCCCTGTTCGAGTCCTACTGGTACGAGAGCCGCGAAACCGCGCAGTTTGCCCTGGCGGTGAAGGTGGCCCTGCGCACCTTGGGTCTGCCTGGCGGTCCGTGCCGTCCACCATTGGGGCCGGAGCCCCAGGCCCTCGAGAGTGAGGCTCAGGCCATGCTCGAACACCTCGGAATCACCCCCTGAACGCGGCCGCTGGGGGTCGCCGCGGGCAGGTCCAGTAAGTTCGGCCCATGGCTGCTCCCGTCACGATCACGTTTCTCGGTGGTCTGGGTGAGATTGGCCGTAACTGCATGGTCTTCGAGTGCGAGGACCAGCTCTTGCTCCTCGACTGTGGCCTCATGTTTCCGGAGCTGGAGCACCTCGGCGTCGACCTCATCCTCCCGGATTTCACCTGGCTGCGGGAGAACAAGGACCGAGTCATCGGCTGCATTGCCACCCACGGTCATGAGGACCACGTCGGCGGCCTGTCCTACTTGCTCAGGGAGCTCTCATTTCCCATCTACGGCTCGGCCCTCACCCTGGGCCTTGCTCGCAATCGCATCGACGAGGCCGGGCTCCTCAAGAACACCGAGCTGATTCCGGTGTCCGACGGCGAGCGTCGCCAGATCGGGCCCTTCGACGTGGAGTTCATCCCCGTTACGCACTCCGTCCCCCACGGCTTCGCGACGGCCTTCCACACGCCGCAGGGCGTGATCATGCACACGGGCGACTGGAAGCTCGACCTCACCCCGGTCGATGGTCGCCTCACCGATCTTGCTCGCATGGGCTCGATCGCCTGCGGCGATGGCGTTCGCCTGCTGATGGGAGACTCCACCAACGCTGACTCGCACGGCCACTCACGCTCGGAGAAGAGCGTGGGCGCAGCGTTGTACGACCTGTTTCACGAGCACGAGGGTCGGCGCATCGTCATCGCCTGCTTCGCCAGCCACGTGCACCGCGTACAGCAGATCGCGGACGCGGCCATCGCCTTCGACCGCAAGGTCGCCACGCTCGGGCTCTCAATGAAGAAGAACATGCGCTTGGCCCGCGAGATGGGCCTACTCAACATCCCCGAGTCGTCGATTGTCGACGTTGAGGACATCGGTGACCTCCCGGACGGCCAGGTCTGCGTGATCTCCACGGGCAGCCAAGGTGAGCCCATGTCGGCGCTCACCCGGATGGCCAACAGCGAGAACCGCTGGCTCACCATCGGCGACGCGGACACGGTAATCCTCAGCTCGCACCCCATCCCCGGGAACGAGATGAGCGTCAGCAAGGTGATCGACGGACTCGTTCGTCTTGGTGCGAAGGTCGTTCACTCCGGCATCGAGGATGTGCACGCCACCGGCCACGCCAAACAGGAAGAGCTGAAGACGCTCCTGTCCATCGTGGAGCCACAGTGGTTCGTGCCGGTCCATGGCGAGTACCGCCACCTCGTCCACCACGCGGAGCTAGCCCAGATCATGGGCGTGCCGTCGGAGCGCACGATCATCTGTGAGGACGGCGACCAGATCACGATTGACGACACGGGGATCCGCATCAGCGGCCAGGTGCCCGCCGGCTACCTCTACGTCGACGGCATCGTCGGGGACGTCGGGCAGGGCGTGCTGCGCGATCGTCGCGTGCTGGCCGAGGAGGGCGTCGTCGTGGTGGTCGTCACGGTCGCGCTCGAGGACGGGTCGATTCTCACCGGACCGGAGATCATCACCCGGGGTTGGGTCTACGCACCCGAAGCCGAAGCGCTGCTCGATGAGTGCGCGGACGTGGTGCGACAGGCCGTGAAAGACCTCTTTGCCAGCGCCCACGATCCGGATCTCGACGCCTTGCAGCGCGCCGTGCGCAAGGCCGCCGGCCGGTTCGTCAGTGCTCGCACCAAGCGCAAACCGATGATCGTTCCCGTGGTCATGGAGGCCTGAGGCTGCCCGAGCTCCCTGAGGTCGAGACCGTGCGGCGACAGCTCGCGCCGCTTGTCGTCGGGCGGCAGATCATCGAGGGGTGGGGGCACCCGTCACCGAAGTTCGCATCGGCGCCACACGCGGCGGGGGCGACCATCGAAGCAGTCGAGCGCCGAGGCAAGTACCTGCTTTTCGGTCTCGACGACGAGCGCGAGCTCATCGTCCATCTCGGCATGACCGGCCAGCTGCGCCTGCGCCCCGCTGAGCTGGATCCGTACGTCCGCGCCTGGTGGGCGCTGGATGACCGGTCCGTGCTCGAGTTGCGCGACGTGCGGCGCTTCGGCCGCATCGGTGTGGTCGCGGCGGGGGAGTGGAGCTCGCTTCCGACACTCGCCGCACAGGGCCCGGAGCCCTGGGACCCGGCACTCGACGACGGGGGGCTGTGGCGCAACCTCAAGCGCAGCCGAGCTCACCTCAAGACGCAGCTGCTCTCCCAGCGACCTCTCGCTGGGGTCGGGAACATCTATGCGGACGAGGCCCTGTGGCGCGCCGGCCTGCACCCGACCCGACGGTCGATCACGAGGCGTGACGCGGACCGGTTGCTCACCGAGCTGCGGGCCGTACTGGAACAGGGCATCGACAACGGGGGTACGACCTTGCGCGACTACCGCACCCCCGACGGCGAGCCGGGCCGCAACCAGCTGGTCCTCGGCTGCTACGGGCGGGGAGGCGAGCCCTGCTTGCGCTGCGGGACGGAGCTGCGCCGCACCGTGGTCGACGCCCGCGGTACCACTCACTGCCCGAGGTGCCAGCCCCGCCGCTGACCCGTCCATTGTGGCAGGAGTGGCTGGTGTTACGGTTGGGGGCACAGTGGCCACAACCCAGCGACCCCGTTCGGGGGGTACAAAGCGCGCGCCAGCCCGCAGGGCGAGCGCCCCGCCGCCCTCTCTCATCGACCGCCTCATCAGCGCGCTCGCCTCGGCGGTGGCTGGCCATGGCGCCGATGTCGTCGGGCTGCTCTGTGTCGGCGTCGGTTTGGTGACGGCGCTTGGCGTGTACGTCGATGCCGCCGGTCCCGTCGGTCGGGGTCTCCACGAGACGGTCGGAACCCTCGTCGGCTGGGGTCGACTTCTGGCGCCCATCGCGCTGATCGGGGTCGGCATCGTGCTGGTGCGCCAGCACCCCGATGATG
>JBDSUN010000188.1:0-3178 GCA_039927735.1 Acidimicrobiales bacterium
GCTGGGCGCCCTGCTCCCACGCTTCGGGGTGACGGCGTGGCTGCCCACCATCGTCACCACGCCTGACGGGATCGTCGACCGGGCCATCGCGGCGCTGGCGGCCGGTCCGCCGGACGGGTGGCGTGGAGCGATGCCGCTCGGCCTGCACCTCGAGGGGCCGTTCCTTTCGTCAGGCAAGCGGGGTGCCCATCCTGAGGCGCTGCTGCGTCCACCGACGCTGGAAGCGATCGAGGGCTGGGGTCGGGAGGCCGGGGTCGCCCTCGTCACCCTGGCGCCGGACCTGCCGGGCGCCATCGAGGTGATCGAGGCGCTCGTGCAGCGCGAGGTGGTGGTGTCGCTGGGCCACACGCCGGCCACCGCCGAGCAGGCCACGGTCGCGGTGGACGCCGGTGCCCGCTGGGTGACCCACCTGTTCAACGCCATGGGCCCGCTCCACCATCGGGAGCCGGGCCTGGCCGGGGTGGCGCTGGCCGACGAGCGGTTGCACGTCGGCCTCATCCCCGACGGGATCCATGTGCACCCGCAGGTGGTGGCCATGGCCCAGCGGGCGCTCGGCGAGCGGCTCACCATCGTCACGGACGCCGTTGGTGCGCTGGGCATGCCGTTCGGACATCCATCACTGGGTCGGACGTCGGTCACCATCGACGAGGGTGGGGTGCGGCTGGCCGATGGCACCCTCGCCGGCAGCAGCCTGGCCATGGACCAGGGCGTGCGGAACCTGGTCGCCTTCAGCGGGTGCTGTCTTGAAGCGGCGCTGCACGCGGCGTCCACAGCGCCGGTAGCGGTGCTCGGCGACACCATCCGGGGCACGCTCGCCCCCGGCGCCCGCGCCGACCTCGTCCTGCTCACCGAGGAGCTCGATCTGGTGGCGACGATCGTGGGTGGCGAAGTCGTCCACGACCTCCGCGAGAGCAGGTAGGCCCGCCCGCCGTGCCGAACCAGCACGGGGATGCCCACCACCGACACGCCCTGGCGGGGCGACGCCTGCTCCCTCGTTGTTCCGTCCCGCGCCGGTGATCGCTCGCCCGCAAGGAGCTGGAAGAGGCGGAGCGTCCGGTGCGAGGTGAGCGACGCGACGCGGTCCTTGAGCGGCCTGGAGGTCAACCGGCGAGGCACACGGCGAGGAAGTCCTGCAGCGCAGGGGTGAGCACGGTGTCGTCGGCGGCACCGATCTCCTTGTTCACGTCCTCGTGGCTGAAGCCCGGGAGGTCGACGACGGTGACCGCACCGTCGGCTGCCTCTGCCGCGGCGGCGAACGTGCTGACCACTTGCCGCCGCTGCGCCGTCCCTCGGGTCACGAGGAACATCTCAGGTAGGGCGGCCTCGCCGACATGGGTGATGGGGGACAGCTCGGCCCAGCGAGATGGATCGGTGCCGAAGGCGTCCTCGTAGACCTGGGCCAACTGGGGTCCGGTGCCGGCTGCCGCCCCGATGTCGAAGGCCTCGGTGTCGAGCGGGGCGACGCAGCCCAGGTCGGTCGGCTCGAGGCCGACGTCGCCGAGGTAGGTGGGATCGGTGGCCAGAGCGGCGACGACGCCGGCTCCGGCCGAGTGGCCGAGGAGGGCGAGGCGGCCCGGGTTGATGCCCAGCTCCTCCGCGTGGTCGACGAGCCAGCCGAGGGCGGTGGCGGCGTCCTCGTTGTGGGCGGGGGCGACCACCCGATCCGACGCAGGGAGGGCGGCGTCCGTGAGCCGGTAGTTGACGCTGGCCACCGCCCAGCCCGCGGCGTTCCAGAGGCGCACCTTCGCGTCGATCGAGGCGCCCTTGTCGCCGATGCGCCACCCACCCCCGTGCACCCAGACCACCACCGGCACCGGTGCACAGCCCGCGTCCGGCGGCTGATAGAGGTCCAGCTGCTGCAGCGCGGCCCCCTGATCCACATAGGAGACGTCGACCTGGTCGACGCGCTCGGGGCAGGTCGCGGTCGTCTCCGTCGTGGGCGCGCTGCCCTCATCAGGGGCTGTCGAGGGCTCCGCGTCGTCGGAGCACGACGCCAACAGCATCCCGATCACCATCGCCGTGCCGACGACCTGGCGGGTTCTCGTCATCGCACCATCTCAACGCGCGCACCTGGGAGCTTCCTGAGGACGCTGCGCAGATCCACCGTGCCGAGCGGCGAGCGGACGGACCCGGCGACTAGATCGAGGCCCAGAAGGATTCGAGGATCGGCACCGCCCTTTCGGGCGCCTGGTACGGCCAGAAGTGACCGGCGCCCTCGATGGGCTCGAACCGCGCTCCGAGGGCTTCGGCAGCCTGGCGGGCCAGGGCCTCGTCTCCGAAGGGGTCGTCGGTGGGGTGCAGCACCATCCCGGGGGCGCTGGTGGGCGACCACGGCCCCCACTTGGCGTGGGCGTTGGGGAGGGCCGACCGATAGAGGTCGAGGATGCAGGCGCCCATCGTCTCGTCGGACCCGGCCGCCATCTCCAAGGCGTCATCGTGTCCCACCCCCATCGCCTCGTAGGACGTGGCCCGCTCCTCGGTGGAGAGCTCGTTCTGGCTGGCGATGAAGGCCTCGCCCTCGCCGGGCGTCTGCCAGAGCTTGGCGAAGTCGTGCCACTCGTAGTCCGGGTGGGCCAGGTTGCCGACGTCGGCCGCCCATGACCGAAGCCGGTCGCCGAAGGCGGTGGCCACCCGATAGGTGAACCCGGCGCCCCAGTCATGGCCGACGAGATCCACCGGTTCGCCGATGGCGTCCAGCTCCTCGACCAGCCACGTGACGTACTCGTCCATCGTCGCCCCGAAGCCCGCCGGACGGGGACAGCCGAACCCCGGGAGCGCCAGCGCAACCGACGCTCCGCTGATGCCTGCGCGGACCTTGTCCCAGATGGGTGCGGTCTCCGGCACCCCATGCACGAAGACGATCATGCGCCGCAACCTAGGTCCGGGCGGTCGCCAGTGCGCCGGATCCGGAGACCGCGCTTCTCCGGAGACCGCCGAGTCAGGCGGGGGTGGCTCCGGCGACCGGCACGTCGAAGGTCTCGCACCACACCAGCACCGTCCAGGGGCCGGTGGTCAGATCCGCGCCGGGCGGCACCTGGTAGTACTGCGTGCCCTTGTTGCCCCGAAGGTCGTCGAGCCGGACGGCGTCGCCGAGGGACTCGCGATCGGCGCCCGGGACGACGTAGACGTCGTAATCAGGTCCGGGCTGGATCGAGGAGAAGGCGCTTGTTTCCGGGAT
>JBDSUN010000189.1:0-19396 GCA_039927735.1 Acidimicrobiales bacterium
GGCGGTAGCCGGGCCGGCAAAGAGGAGCTCGCACAGGCTGAACGCGGCGACCCCGACGACGGTGCGGCGAGCGACCCGGAGGACGACGCTTCGTCGGGGGCTCATGTGCGGACTCCGAAGTCGGTGAAGCCCGTGAGGGCGTCGGCGAGCTGCTCACTGGTCGATGGAACGCCGGAGTCGTCGAGGATCGGGGTCGGGCCGGGCGTGATCGACTCGCCCCACACCCGCCAGTCCCCTTGCTCCCACACGAGGTCGACGACCGACGTCGACCAGCCCGCCTGCGGGGGAGCCACGCCCTCTCGGGACAGCACCCCGACGTTCCAGACCGCGACCCTGGCGCGGTCCTCGTCGTACGCCTCGACCCGCCAGGCGAGTGCTGCTTGTCGGAACACGATGGGACCGGTGCCGGACGCCAACACCTCGCGAGCACCCTCGAGCTGTGTCAGGTGTCGGCGAGCGAGCTCGTCGGCCGACGCCTCGGCGCTCAGCTCCCGGACCGCCTCCTCCGCCGAGAGCGGATCCATGTCGAGAAGGGTCTGACCGGTGCACACGAACGAGGCCGCGGCGGCCACGGCGCCCTCTTCGGTCCGCCCGAATCCGACGGGCACGCCCTCACGCAGGACCGACGGACCCGGCCCGTCCGTAGCGGCGGGGGCCGAGGCGGAATCACCCGCGGCCGGGGCTACACGCTCTCGGTCGTCGACCCCGCCCGACCGAGGAATGAGGACCGCCACCACAAGGCCGGATGCGAACGCTGCAGCCACGAACGGCCATAGGCGTCGCTCTCCCCCCGGGCCGTTCACGACGCCGCCCCGAAGAGCATGTTCACGGCCGTGGGAGCGAGGCCGGCGAGACACGCGCCGATCGCGCCGGCCCCGGCCAGCTGCTTACCCCGGAAGGCACCGTTGTAGTTGCCGCTGTTCTGGGCGATGCCGTACACCGCGGCGCCGATCAGGATCGAGGCCAGCGAGCCCCACAACGCGAGCTGGGAGAGCCAGCCGAGAGCCTGCTGCACGAACTCGGCGCCCGGCATGCCGGTGGCATCGGGCGACACCTCCACGGGCGTCTGGATCAGTACGGCAGGGCCGACTGGGGCCGCTCCCGCCGGCGAGCCGATGAACACCAGCGAGACGGTGATCGCCACCACGGCGACCAGCCGTCGGAGGGTCTGTCGGAACTTGACCACGGGGACCTCCTCGTCGAGCACCCGGGTTCGGGCGACCCGGCACGTCCCCTACGTGGCGTTGCTGAGACTCGAGCGCGATCAGCGTCCCGCTGAGACCCCTGATCCCGACGTCTCAGCGTCCCGCTGATCGCGCTCGCCGGTCAGCAAACGGCTGTAGGGACAACGACCGACGAGCCCTTCCCGGGCCGCCGGGCCGGGAGATCACATGAAGCGCCTCGTCACCGTCGCCGCGTTCGTCCTCACCCTCCCCATCGCCGTGGCCGCCGTCATCCCGGTCCCCGGCGGGGCGGCCATGTCGGGCGCCTCGACCGTCGCCACCAACGAGATCCCACCCGATCTCCTCGGCGTCTACATGGCCGCCTCGACCACCTGTCCCGGGCTGCCCTGGCAGGTTCTGGCCGGGATCGGCTGGGTCGAGTCCCACCACGCCGGCGGGATCGCCGACCCTGCCACCGGTGCCGTCGTTCCCCACATCATCGGCCCACCGATTGACGGCCGCCCGGGCTTCGCCCTCATCCGAGACCCGAGCCAACCCGACGGCTTCGCCCACGCCCTCGGGCCCATGCAGTTTCTGTCGACGACCTGGGACACCTGGGGCCGGGTCGCCCCCGACCGCCCACCGGACGCCTCCGCCGATCCCCACAATGCCTGGGACGCGATCTATAGCGCAGCGGCGTACCTGTGCGCCGGTGAGCCGGGGGTGACGGACCTCGAGGCAGCCGTCCTCCGCTACAACCGCAGCGACCAGTACCTGGCCGACGTGCTCACCAAAGCCGAGGCGTACGGCCTCGGAGGCGCTCCCCTGGCGATCGGCGGCTTCGCCGGGCACGGTGACGCCGTCGTCGCCGCTGCGATGACCCAGCTCGGCGTCCCCTACGTCTGGGGGGCCGAGTCACCAGCCGAGGGCTTCGACTGCTCCGGCCTCGTCCAATGGTCCTATGCCCAGATCGGCGTCCGACTCCCACGCACCACCGGCGAGCAGGTGCTCCTCGGCGTTCCGGTGGGCGACGTCAGCGAGCTTCGACCGGGCGACCTCCTCTTCACCGACAGCAACCGCGGCGGCACGATCGTCGCCTACGGCCACGTCGCCATCTACGCCGGCGGCGGCATGCAGATCGCCGCGCCCCGCAGCGGCGACGTGGTGAAGCTCCAGCCGGTGCCGTTCGACCGCCTACGGGCAGCACGCCGACTCCTCGACGGCTGACCCACCCGAGACCTTGACGGTCGCGGTATGGGGAACATACGTTCGATCTCGTGGCAAGGACGTCTACCCTCACGGATCAGCGATTGCGCCTGATCTACGAGGGCGACGGCTTCGGCGGCGAGAAGACGATGCGAGCCAAGGTCATCCGTGAACTCATCGATGAAATCCGGTCGCTCCGACGCGAGCTGGAAGTCGCGGGACGGCAGCTGGGCGACCGCTAGATCTGCGGCGGAGTGCGGCCAGCCCTGGCCTGACCGGCACTTAGGGATGCGCTCGGGTCGAAGCCACCTCATCCGCATCCTCACCGGAGCTTGATCCCTGGTGCCGATTGCCCACTCCGGGCAATAGAGCCCCACGTCCGTGAAGGACTGGTACCGCCATCCGCCGGACGTAGTCCTTCACAGACGTCGGGCAGCCCTGCCGCTCGCCCTGCGCGCGCCGGGAGGGATGACTGCGATGAAGAAACCGGGGCGCTCGTGACTTAATGGTGCGTGGACTTGGGGGCATTCGATCGGTGGTACTCCACGGAGCACCCGAAGCTCCTGTCTACGCTCGTGGTAGTTGGCGGTGATCTCGACCGAGCACAGGATGCCGTAGACGAGGCGTTCGCCCGTGCCTACGAACGCTGGGGCCGGGTGAGCGAGATGACAGCTCCGACCGCGTGGACCTACCAGACAGCCCTCAACGTTCTGAAGAGGCGCGGACGACGCGCTGCGATGGAGGCGCGACTCCATCGACGCCGTGCGGAGACTTCGATCTCAGCTCCTGCTGACTGGTCACCGGAGGTCTGGGAAGCGCTTCGCTCGCTGCCAGTGAGGGAGCGAACTGCGATCGCTCTCCGGTACGTGGTCGACCTCTCGACCGAAGACATCGCGACAGCGATGCGGATCGCGCCGGGGACGGTCGGCTCCACCCTCAATGCTGCTCGCCGTCATCTCGCTAGCACGCTCGGCGACGAGAGGGAATCACTCGTCATCCTTGAGGAGGCCCCGGATGGTTGATCTCGAATCTGCTCTGGACGAGGTTCGGCGGTTCGGAACCCGACCGCCAGCGTCGCGTCCGTCGCTCGAACGATTGGACGAGCTAGCGCGGGGCCGACACCGTCGACTTCGTGTCATGAGGGGCGCTGGTGCCCTTGTTGTGTTGCTCATCGTTGCGGCTGGGTTGGGTGTTGCCACGTCGGACAGTGACCCGGCCGACGTTCGAGCGGGCGAAGGCACGCCGACCACCGCTACCCCGGCGGACCCGTCCGCTCAGTTGCGCGTCGAGCCGTCATCCAACCTGGAGCCTGATCAGGTCGTCACCATCACGCTTCCCGTCGAACCGTCGGACGACGCGATCGTGGCGCAATGTGCCTCTGAGGCCGCTGGGGCGAGCGACCCCACCCCGTGGTGCGACCTCGCCTACGACCAGGTCTCTGAGAGCGGAGATGGGCACTTCCAGTTCGCCGTTCTTCGTTCCATCCAGACGAGCAGAGGCATCATCGACTGCGCGGAGTCGGCGGAGCGGTGCGTGATCGGCGTTCGGTCCGGGGGAGTCGACTATCTCGCGGCGATTTCCTTCCGGGCCGATCTTGCGGCCGCAGCAGATCCAGTCTTCGAGATCGACGATTCATCGGCGGCTGACGGTGAGGGCGTGACCGTCGTGGGCAGCGGATTCACCCCCGACACTGAGATCTTCCTCATGCAGTGCCAACGGGCCCCGGCCGGGGACGGACCCGATACCTGTGACGACGCCAGGTCTGTGTCGTTCACCACAGACTCCTCAGGCGCTTTCGAGCGTGAGTTCCTCGTCTACCGCGAGATCTTTACGAGCGGCTGGGTCGACTGTGAACCGTGCGTGCTGTACGCAGCTAGCTACCGCCAGAACCCCGCCGTGGTCCCGATCGACGTGGCGCCCGGGGCAGGCTCCAGCCGACCGACGGTGCGGATCATCCCTGACGGCCCGTATGACCCGGGCCAGCTCGTGCAGCTTCAAGGCACGGGGTTCCAGGCGGGATCGACTGACATCGACATCGGATGGTGCCGGTTCAACACGGACGATCCCGAAACCGAGGCCCAAGGCGCCGGACCCGACTACGCGACGTGCGCCTACCCGGGTGAGCCACCGGTGTCGGACGAAGCTGGCAACTTTGTCGTCGACGACTTCCCGATGCCCGACGACGCGTTCGGGTTCGGCGGCGCGACCTGTCAGGAGCCGACCGCCCGGTGTGGCCTGGCCTGGCACCGCTACGAGGGCAGTCACCCAGTGTTCATCACGTTCTTCGAGATGAACCCCGGCTAGTGCAGTGGCCATGACGGCCAAGCATGACGGCGGCAAGCGGCAATCTGTGCCGGTTGCTGGCGTACACGCCTCACCCGTTGGGCAGGGGCGGGACGACCACCCGTATGGAGTCACCATCTGTTTCCACACGGACATCGGCTGGATCGGCCACGCCTGCGACCGAAGTGATCGAGTACTGCATATAGCCCTTGTAGGGGCCACACCCCAGGATCTTGCCTGCCCAGGTGCCCGACACACCGTCGGCTGCTGGGGTGTACGGGGGCGCGAAACGATCTGGGAAGGGCGTTGCGCCTACCTCAAACCACGCCGCCGGGATCAGCACGTCGATGGTGTGCTGTCCGGCCGCGCCTGGGCCGAAGCCGAAGTGGCGGTCAGCGCAGACCCAGACGGTCTCGGTCATGTCCTGCATGGTGTAGGTCAGGCCGGCAGGCGCTTCCACCGATGTGATGTCCTCGACGTAGGTGGCGGCACCGTCGGGGAGCTCGCCATCGAATTCGATGAGGGCCACCCTCGTGCCGTCCGGCTCCACGGGGGTGACGATGCGTTCGAGCGCTAGGCCGAGGTTGCTTGGGCCTGGTGTGGGCGCTGAGGACGTTCGCTCCTCGCGCTGAGGGGACTGCAGGGCCACGACCGCGACGGCCACCGCGGCCAGGGTCGTCACGGCGGCGATGTTCAGCGTGCGTGAGCGGCGACGGCGCCGGATAGTGCGGCTGATCTCGCTGGGGTCGATCGGGTCGGTGGCCCGCTCCACCTGCGTGCGGAGCCGTTCGAGGAGCTCATCCATCCCGATCCGCCGCCAGGTCATTGCGTAGGCGACCGAGTCCGCGCTCGATGTGAGTCTGCACACTGCTCTTGGTCAGGTCGAGCAGATCGGCAACCTCTGTCAGGGTCCATCCGAAACAGTGCACGAGCACGGTGCAAGTGCGCTGCTGCACGGTGAGGTCGTTGAGGGCCCGTCCGAGGGCAGGCTCGACCCACGGTGCGTCGCCGTTGGCCTCTGCACGAAACGGAGACGCTGGCGTGCGTCGCCGTATCCGCCGCGTCCGCGACTGGCCCACCCGGCACAGATACGGGACGGGAGCGTCCATCACCGCGACCCGGTCCCAATGCTCCCAGGCCCAGGCCCAGGCCTCAGCCGCGGCCTCGCGACCGGCGTCCGGCCCGTACAGAAGCACGAGCGCCGTACGAAGACGAGCCTCATGGCGTAGGACGAAATTATCGAACCCATTACGGCCTCCCATCGGTCCCCACACTGACAGGACCCATGAACGGCCTGCCCGTACGACGCGCTGGCGCCCAAATCCGCCGATCACGACCGAGGGCCCATCCGGTTGTTCAGCTCCTCCTATGTTCGCGCGCTGGAACCTGGGGCCTCGCACTCGACGTGAGGTGCCATGCGTGGCACACACTGCAGAGGTGTAAGCCTGTCAGGCCCCTGTGGCCCGAACGGCCTTCCATCGCTCGCTGGATCTTCTCGAGCGCGAACATCGCGGCCCCGTGCGTGGGGTACATCCGCTTCGTGCAGCCGGTCATCGGACCGAACTCCTGGCTACAGGTGGGCGGCGGCTCTATCACCACCTTCCGCACCGAGACCGCCTCCCGATGGTGCGGTCCCACGGCACACCCGATAGGTGCGATTGCGTGACGAGCATATCTACCTGAGTGCTCCGCTCTGAGGTGTCCCCTCACGCCCCGGGTCCGGGACACTCGCGGTCGGGACCTGGCCTCGTCACGCGGATCGACTGTCGGCCTCCGCCGGAGCCTCCAATGCGTATGCGATGCCCTCCGTGTATGCCCACTCGTAGCCTCTGCAGCCCTGGAACGGGACTGAACCGGTTCCGGGCGGTGCGCCATACAAACCTTCGGGACCCCTTTCGAGGTGTACGTAGGGTCCGAGCTGATACAGCCCGCGCTTCATGTGGCGGACGTGTGGGAGTCCGGTCGGGTCGTGGCCCAGGCAGCGGCGGGCGCGACTCACGGTCTCGTTGAACGCGGAGCGGGACGGGTTGTCCTCCGGCCACAGCGCCTCCCGGAGGCGTTCCTCGTCGACCCCGTCCGGGTGGAGTGCGAGGTAGACGACCAACTCGATGCAGCGCCGGCGATCGATGGGGCGGGCTCCGCCGAAGATCTCAACGCCGCCGAAGACTCGCACGAGGACGTGGCCGTCCGGGACCGTCGGCCGACCCTCACCGTCGTACTCGACTGTTATGTCCGGTGATGTAGTGCTCTCACGGAGGTCGATCGAGTCCGACCGGCCCTCGCCCCCGGGGTCGGCAGCCGCCGACACGAGACCCGCCGCCGCGGCGATGACATCCTCGGGGAGCGCTCCGGGCTGGAGCCGGAGACCGAGCGGCTTGACGATCAGGGTGTCGTCCTCGACGCAGAGCTCGCGGTCGGGCGCGTCGACCTCGCCGGTCAGGACGACGGCGAGCCCTGCTTGCTGCCCGGCAAGCTCCAGCAGGCGTCCCACGCCGTCGTCGGTTCCGCCTTGGGCGTCTACGACGATGACAGTCGGTGCCATGCCGTCGCCGTGGCCCGCGAGCCGGGCATCGAACGCCACCTCGTGCCCGTCAGCCGCTAGCAGTGTCTGCGTCGAACGGACCTGGAGCTCGAGCTCGTCGAGCACATCGGAGACCTGGCCGACCCGGCGGACGCGGTCCAGGGCGTCGAGTCCCGGGGGAACGTCGCCGATCAGGACCAGGTCGATGTCGTCGGCTCGGTTGCTAGTAGCCAGATCGACGGCGATCGTCCAAAGGAGGGCGCTCGCGTCGGAGGGATCGCCGTTCAACACTGTGCACGGCGACGACTCGAGGTCGAGCAGCACCGTGCGGTCGTCGACCGTGCCGACGGCGACGAGCGCGGGCACGGGGCCGGACTCTTCACGAGCGATCGCTTCGAGCAGGTCGTCGTCGACGCCGGCCGGCAACGTCCAAGCGCGGCCTGATGCGGCGACGTCGAACGGGCCGGCGGGCGCGTCCGTGGCGCGGTCGAGGAGGATCTCGATGCCGGCCGGTCCGACGCTGACGACGTCGACGCGTGGGCGCTCGTTGTCGCCAGCAGCTCGCAGTTGATGGGAAAGGTTGCGCAGGGCGAGGTCGAGGCGGCTGTAGCCCCCGGTGTCCGCCGCGCGCCGAAGGCTCACCTCGACGCGCCGCTCTGCTTGGCCAGGCAGTCGGATCGAGCGATCCGCCGGGCGATGACGGAGCTGGCGTCGTCGAAGTCGGTCGACCGAGATCACCACACCGGCCGCGACGAGCGCCGCCCCCGCGAGCAGCGGGACGACCTCGAAGTCAGAATCGTCGGCTGCGCCGACCTCGGGATCGGGGGCGTCGAGCGCATCCGCGTCGACGGCAGGCACCTCCGTGGTCGCCGTGGTCGTAGCCGTTGTCGGTGGAACCGTGACCGGCGGGGTTGGCGGAACGACTGGGGGCAGCGGGCTGTCCGCTGTCGGGACTCGCGGGCCGAGCCCGACCGCGTCCGACGGCATGGACAACTCCCACCCTGGCTGGATCAGGTTGGGATCGGTGAAGACCCTGCCGTCGACCTGCGCCCGATCGCGGTTCAGCTCCCACACCTCGCGCCAGCGCATGCCATCACCGAGGTGGTCCTCCGCGAGCTTCCAGAGTGAGTCGCGTGGCTCGACGAGGCAACTCGGAAGTGCCGGTTCGGCGGGCGCTTGAGTAGGGGCCGCTTGCTCGGAGATCTCCGTCATGACGGCAGCAGCCGAGACCACCGGGGGCAGCGAGCTGGCTGGTGCCGAGGTCGACTTCGCGGCCGCCACGAGGAGGGTTGCCGTCATCACCAGCTGACGGACCAGCGGCTGCAGTGCTCCTCCTCCCGGAAGTCGTCGGGCGGACCGTCCTCGACCCCATGCAGCCAGCTCCTCCATGGTCGACGCGACGACGAGGAGCCAGACGAGCCAGCAAGCGCAGGCAAGGGCCTTGAGCAGGGCAGTGTCCGAGACGGTTGATCCACCCAGCGCGTCGCCCACCTCGGACCAGGTCGGCAACCCTCTCGGGAGGGGCCAGCCGACTCCGGCTGAGAGTCCGATGGGGAGACCCACGACGAGAACCAGGAGGGCGACGGTCGCGGCCAGGCCCCTTCCGATCTCCCGCATCCGCTCAGTCATGGTTCGACGTCCTCGTCGTCGACCGCCTGGATGGCGGACGCCGTGCCGGTCGCCTCGATGGTCACCGGGCCGACGCCGAACGCGCCGAGCAGCACCAGCGACCGGTCGTGGGTGATGGTGACGGTGACCTGGTCGCCGTTCACCTCGACGACCCCTTCGTGGCCGGTGGGCCGGAGGTAGTCGTCTACCCGCCGTTGTGCCTCCGAGATCGTCAGGGTCGCCGTGCCGCCTGAACGGAGCGTGTCGACATCGATCGCCTGCGCACCAGCGCGTGCGGCTGCATCAGCCTCGTCGTAGGCGCGCTGGCGCGCAGCCAGGATGTAGCCGCCATCCACGACGAGTCCGCCGACGGCGACCAGCGCCAGGGTGAACGACGCTACGAAGGCCGTGACCGTCCCGCGTTCGTCGCGGACGCGCGCCGTCACGAGTCAGCTCCCCGATACACATCGACCGGCTCCGAGAAGGTCGAGTGGAAGGTCGCCGAGGACGGCACGCCGAGGCCCGTCAGATCGGAAAGGTCGACCGCGCAGGTCACCGTCACCTCGACGGTGCCGCCGGGGCGGAAGTCGGTGTCGCCGAGGTCGACCTCCAAGTCGACACACACGACGTGGCGGTCGGCGAGGCGGCGTTCGGCCGCTCCCTCTGCAGCGTCAGCGGCGGCGGCCGGGGATCGTTCGAGCGAGCCGGCGCGGGCGGCGTCCCTCGCGGCCGAGTCGACGTCGGCTCGGGCCTGCGCGTAGCGGCCGCCGAGCACCATGAGGAGCAGGAGAACGAGGAGCAACGGCGTGAGCAGCACGAGCTCGAGCGAGGCCGAGCCCCGGTCACGGGTCTTCACGGTCGTCCTCGTAGAAGCGTTCCACGGGGCTGGTCGCCTCGGCATGAACGGTCAGGCTCAGTCCTGGCACCAGTGCGACAGCCGTGCCGTCGACGGTGACCGACGCGACGTCGCTCTCTCTCCAGGCCACGATCACGGGATCGCCGATCAGCGTCGGTGCTGCGGCGTCGAGGAAGTCCTCGGCGCGTTGGCGTCCCTCCTCGACCGTGGATCCGTTCGAACGCGCCGTGCGCACCCCTTGATCGGCCGCAGCCTGCGCGACGTGCTGCGCATGGAACCAGAGGCCGAACTGGATGATGGCCATGATGAGGAACAGCAGAACCGGGGTCAGCAGGACGACCTCAGTGGTCGCTGATCCGCGTTCAGCCTCCGGCCGGCGCATCGGTCGGGATGCTCTCGGCCTTGCCGGTCACCTTGGCGACGATGATGGCGCCGACGGCCAGGGCGAGGGCGGCGAAGATCGCCGTGATGATGACGGTCTCGGTGGTTGCCGCTCCTCGTTCAGTGCGTGCCCGGCGACGCGACGTGACGTCGGCCCAGGCCAGGAGGTAAGCCGCCTGGAGGTGGAAGGGGTGCATTGATGTCTCCTGTCTCTGTGGTTCTGATCAGATCCCGTTGATGACCCGGTCGATGGCGGGGTAGCCGAGGAAGACGATGAAGCCGACCATCAGCAGGACGACGGGCAGGGTCATGCGTTCCGTCGCCGACTGGGCGGCGCCCTCGACCTCGGCGAGACCGCGCACGCGGATGGCCCTTGCCTTGGCCGCGAGCGAGGAGCGGACCCTCGCCCCTTCGTTTCCGGCGAGCGCGGCGCTGGCAGCCAGTTCGGCCAGCTCAGGGACACCGATGGCCCGGCTCAGGCGAGCCAAAGCAGTCCACGGGCTCTCACCGAGCAGCCTCGCCTCGGAGAGAGCTCGTTCAAGCCCGGCGAACGGCCACCCGTTGCCCGCCCGCACCCCGTCCCGGAGCGCCGTGTCGACGCCTCGCCCGCTGGCCAGGCTGACGGCGACGACGTCGAGGAACGCGCTCAGGGCATGGCGGAACCCTCGTCGGCGCTCGGCGGCCGCGGAGCGGAGCGCCAGGCCGGGATAAGCGAAGCCAAGAGGGCCGAGCACCACGCAGACCCACAACGGGAGCGCGGCTCCGACGCGCACGCCGCCGATGCTCATGATGAGCACCACGAGCGGGGCCCACAGCAAGCCGAGGAGCCCAAAGGCGAGGCGTTGGGCAAGGTGCGCCGTCGCGGTCTGTCCGGTCACTCGAAGGTCGGCGGAGGCGGCCAGCGTGATTCGAGCCCCGAGGGCCGATTCCGACCACGATCGACCGAGCAGGCGATCGAGGCGCGACTCCTCCGGGGTGTCGTAGTCCCTTGTGCGCTCCCGGTGGAGCTGCGCGAGTGCCCGGTCGACGGGCAACGGAGCCGGGAAGGCACCTGAGAGGATCAGAAGGAGCCCGGTTGCGAGCCCAAGACCGGCGATAAGGGCAGCGGTCATCGCTCCTCCCTCCCATCGGACGCAAGGAAGCGTTCCGGAGCGACGTAGTCGCCCATGCGGCCCAGCCACCAGAGAGCGACGCCCCAGGCCGACAGCACCATCGCCAGGACGACCTGGCCGGTAGCGCTCTCGTACGACTCGAGGTAGGCCCGGTTGAGGATCACGAGGCCGAGCGCCGTCGACGCTGTGCACACCGTGATGACCCGGACAGCGGTCCGTAGCCGGGCCCTAGTCGCCTCGACCCGAAGTCGCATGCCGGCCTCGTCGCGAGCCGAGACAGCGAGGGTGCCGAGCAGCTCATTGAGGTCGCCCGACGATCCACCGGCGGCCAGCCTGAGAGCGGTGACCACGAGGTCGCCGATCGGATGGGCGAGGTCGCGACCGAAGTCGTCGAGGGCTTCGTCGATCGGCTGGCGCCGGAGTCGCTCTGCCAGAGCCGCCACCTCGGTGTGGATGGCCTCAGGCGCGACCGTCGCGCTGGTGACGATGGCCTCCTCCAAGCCGTGGGCACCGGCGAGGGTGTCGCGCAGCATCTCGGTCCAGGACGCCAGAGCCTCTGTCCTGGCGATGGCTTGCTGCTGCACGGCCTTGGCTCCGACGAGATCGGGCGCGAACCATCCGGCGGCGAACCCGGCGGCGAAGGCGACCGGCCAACGGGTCAGCACGAGCAGCAGCAGCCCGGCGGCGACTCCTAGGGAGAGCCGGCGCAGATCGATCCGATGACGGGACCGTGGCGCGGCGACCAACCCGGCGGGTTCCGGAGGACGGAGGCCGTCGACGACCAACCACAGTCCCACGGCGAACCCCAACCCCGAGAGCGCAGCCACGAGCGTCATCGCCACACCACCGGCCGGTGATGCCAGAGATCGGGCTCGAAACCGGCGGCCTCGAGTTCCTCGACGAGCTCGACGGGTATCGGCGTGGCGTCCTGAACGGTGCCGTCGGGAGCGGAGCGGAACACCTCGTTCGTCGATACCTGCTCGCCGTCGAACCCGGTGACCTGCCGTACCGATGAGACGAACCTCCGGAGCTGGGGACGGGCCAGGTACACGATGAGATCCAGGGCCGAGGCGGCGAGCAGCTGGGTGGCTTCCATCGGCAGGCGCTCAGGCGACTGGATCGCGTAGAGCGCCAGCTTCCGGAAGACACCGCCGGAGGAGTCAGCGTGGATGGTGCACATGGATCCGTCGTTGCCCTGGCTCATCGCGTTCAGCATCGGGATGACCTCGTCGCCGCGAACCTCGCCCACGATCACGCGGTCCGGGCTCATGCGCAGGCTCATGCGTACGAGCTGCGCGGCTGTCACGGCACCGATCCCTTCGACGTTGGCCTGGCGGGACTCGAGGGCGATGCAGTCGGGGTGCAGTTCGGGGTACCGGTCGATGCCGAGCTCGAGTTCCGTCTCCACCGTGACGATCCGCTCCTCGGGAGGGATCTCTGCTGCGAGGGCTCGGAGGGTGGTGGTCTTCCCGGCACCGGTCGCGCCGGCGATCATGATCTGCTTCCGAGCCCGGACGGCGGCGCGCAGGAAGCTGGCCATGCCCGCGTCGACGGTGCCGAGGCCGACCAGGTCGTCGAGGTCGACCTTCATGTAGCGGTGGCGGCGGATCGCCAGGACCGGCCGACCGCAGACCCACGCAGCGGCGAAGAGGCGTGAGCCGTCGGGGAGCTGCAGGTTCAGCTCCGGGTGGCTCGGGTTGAACTCGCGCTCGGACAGGCTGTAGCGGCGCCCGATCTCCCGTACGAGGTCGATCAGCTCGGCGTCGGTCGAGGCGATCGGCTCGGTTCGCTCCTTGGAACCGTCCGCGTACTCGACGTAGATGACATCGCAGCCGTTCGCGTGGATGTTGACGATGCGCTCGTCGTCGAGGAGGGGCTGAAGACGCCCGAGGCGGAAGATGCGCTCCAGCACTGCCTGTGCGATGACTTGTTCCTCGTCGGCCGTGAGCACCGGATCATCGGCCGCAATGCAGGCTTCAGCGTGGCGTTCGAGATGGTCGTCGAGCAGCCGCCGGGCGAGGGCAGCCTCGTCGTCAGGATCGAGTCGCTGGCGGCCGTCCCCAGCCGCCGCGCCGGCACGGACGGTGAGCTCCTCGGCAACCTCCGTCCGAAGCCGCCGGACAAGCGACTCGTCGACCCGCGTCGAGGGACTCATGCCGGCACTGCCTCCAAGGCCGCGAGCTGATCGAGGAGCGAGCGGACGGCGCGCACCAACGGCGTGCGGCGGGCTCGACGGTCGGGTCCGGTCAACAGCGATTCAGCCCCTGCGGCATCGAGCGGGATAGCGAACGCGGGGGTCCCCTCCATCGCAGCACTCGCGTCTGCGGGGCGGTACGGACGGTCACCGACCGTCACGACCGCCACGTTCAACGGGGCCGGGGACCCTGCTCTAATGCCGGACACGAGCCGGCGAGTGTGCTCGATGCCCGCGAGATCCGGTCGGCAAGCCACGAGGACCCAGTGGCGCGGGCCGAGCGCCGGGAGGGCGGAGGGACCTGGAATGCGCCCCACGTCGATCACAGCGTCGGCGACGGCCGGTTCGAGCATCGTGGCCAGGCGCGCCCCGATGGTCCGACTGCAGGACAGGCATTGGGCGGGATCGGTTGGTGCGACGACGACCGCTCCGCCCGCCGGCAGGGTGTTGGCGTGACGCCAGATCGTGGCCTCGCCACCACCATGACGCGACGCCGCGGCCAGCGAAGCCAGTCCGGGGTCGGTCGGGAGTCCAAGGCGGGCGGCCAGGTCCCCACCGGCTAGGTCAACCTCGACGAGCAGCGGAGGCATGCTCTCCACATCGGACGCGAGCGCGCACGTCAAAGCCAGCGCCAAGGTCGACGCGCCGGGCGAGTGCTTCGCCGAACAGGTGACGAGGATCATCGCGGCGCGAGCACCACGATGAGCCGGTCCTGACCGGCAGCGGTCGCCATCGTGCCCGCGTCACCGGCAGCCACGCTGACTGTTGCGCTTATCGAGCCCGGCGACTGGCCCTCACGTACAGCAACCACCGTGGCCCGCACGGCCTCAGCCGGCTCCGTGGCCTCGGTCGCCGAGGAAAGTTCGTAGAGCAGCACCCGATCACCGGCCCGGAGCTCGACCGGGAACCGGCCCTCCGCGAGCACGGCGCCAAACACGGCGTCGGAGGGGTCGAACAGCGGCGTGTCCCCGAGTTGCTCCTCCGTCAGTAGCGCGCCTGCTGCGAGCGGTACGGCTGCCGTTCGACCGATCACGTCGTGGCGTTGCTCGGCCGCCAGTGTGCTGACACCTCCATCGGTCGCGAGCATCACCTCACGGAGGTCGTCTGCCTCGATGACCTGCCCGGCAGCGACGGGCTGCGCCAAGGCGAGGACCGGCCGTCGTTCACCGGCGTCGGAGTAGAGCACCGCCATCGCGAGGGCGCTGACGAGCGCCACCAGGCAACCGAGGAGGATCCTCGATCGGTTGCGGGCTGAGATGCGAGCCGCTGATCCCGGCGTGCTTCGGATTGCCGCGCGATCGGGCGGCTTCGATCCATTGGCCGTCGGTGCCCGTCGCAATGTCCCCTCAGTCGCCATGTCGCTACTCCGATGTCGTCGTCGCCTACTCGTTCACGGCCTGGATCTCTGCCACTCGCACGGCGCTAGTCGTGGTCCGCTGAGCGGTGCCGAGACTGCCGCCCCCCGGTGCGCCCGACGCCGACCACGTCACTCCCCAGGTCGTGGTGACGCGTATCGTGAAGGCCCCACCGGGCCGACCGGCCGAGCTGCGGCCGTAGGTGTAGGTGCACTCGCTCTGCTGGTCGTCCGGTGCGGCGGTTGAGTCGTACGGCGTCCCCGGACCGGCGCACACGACCACATCCCCGTTGCCCATGTCCCAGCTGACGCTCGTCGGCGTCGCCGTGGCGGTGACGGTCACACCTGCCGCAGAAGCGGTGGCGCTGACGGGCGCCCACGCAGCGGGATCGATCCACATCCAGGTCGGTACGTTCACGACCTGATCCCGGCCCTCCGGAGGGTTCAGCCGAATCTCTGGAGCGGGGATCAGCGTCCGGTCGAGTGCCTGCTGTGCCAGCGTCTCGGGATCGATCGTCGGGTCCGGAAGCCAGACGATCGTGATCGTCTGAGTGAGCCGTCCATTCAACTCGCAAACCACCTGATACCAAGCACCAGGACCCTCGCCGGGTTGTTCCGACCAGTTGCCCTCGGCCGCCATCTGATCCGCCAGTTCGTTGGCTTTCTCGTCGAGGCGCCGATAGCGGCACAGCGCCTCACCGTCGCTTCCGGTCCCACCCGTGCTACCGCCCACGAAGCGTGCGTCGACTCCGATCTCGTCGCCGTCGTTAAACGCGTCGCCGGTGCCATCCGCCGCGGCTGGGCCAGCGATCCCGAGCACTGTCATGACCACGACAAAGCCAGCGATTAGGCGGTGGTGCATCCGTCACCCTCCTGATCGAGATCGCTGACCTTCCAGGTGTCGTCCTCGACCACGAGCGTCGCGGTAATGAGGTGGCGGACGCCGGTAGCCGCGTCTTGTCGCTCGCCGGTCGCCTCGTCGTAGATCCCTGTGTCATCCAGGTAGCATTCGCGCACTGTCGCCGTCTCGCCGACCACCGACACGACGCGAGGCTGGAGGTCGAGGGTCCCCCGGATCACCTCGCCGTTCGCTTGGCGGGCCAGGAACGCTCGCTCAAGCGTCTCGAGCTGCGACCCGGTGGCATGCGCGGCCAGGACGGGATTGGTCGGGTCCATCGGATCGGCGGCCTCGAGGTAGCCGTCGTTCCAGAAGGCGACGTAAGCGTCGAGCACTTCCTGGTCGTCGCCGGGAGTCGTGGTCGTCGTGTCAGTCGTCGTCGCTGGCGCTGAGGTCGTCGTCGGCTCCCCGCCCTCATCGTCCGCGCAAGATCCAGCAACTCCGAGCGCGAGGAGCGCGCTCAACGCAACCCCTACCGGGCGGATACCGCCTCCATCACTTCTGCGAGCCATGTGTCTCCTCTCGGCGTCGCGTCCTCGTCCCCTCTACAGAGGGTTGCGACGTTGGAAGCGCGACGCGTTTGAAGGGATTTCTTGGCTGGGGCACGGTGCTGCTCCGCCTCGATCAGCGTCCCGCTGACCGAGTTGACCGGTCCGCCCCTAGCGAAAGACCGACTGCGTTGCATCTGGACTCCGGGAGGCCAAAGCCTCCGATGTGTGCGGGCCCGCAAGCACAGAATGCACCGAGAACGAATCGGACGCAAGGCGCATCCACACCGTCTCAGCGTCGCTCTGACCTGGGCGTTCGCGCCGACGCTGAGACAGTCTCAGCGTTTCGCTGACCGGCGAGCCGTCGTCTTCACGGACCATGGACGTACGTGCGGAGGCACGCAGAGCCCCGCTGAGACTCCGCCGGTGGATCGGTCAGCGGGACGCTGACCGATTCGCTGAGGGTGCCATCGGAACATCCCCGGACCGACCCAACCCACGGGTCCCGACGAGGGAGTCACCAATGCCCCACCTCCAACGAGCGCTCGACAACGAGTGGGAGACCTTTCGTGTCAGCGCCGCCGGCGCCAGCGCCTTGGCCCGGTGGTCAGCCGATGACCCGCGGTATCGGGCCTTCCGAGACCTCGGCGAGGTCCGGCAGTTCTTCGAACAGCGGCACGACACCGACGCACGGGACGCGCTGCTCGCCGACCTGCTCCGTCGCTCCCCCGATGACCGCGCCGCCCAGCAACTCATGCTCGCCCTGCTTCGACCTGGCCTCGTCGGCCTGGTGAAGCGTGCCGCCGCCTTCTGGGATCACGAGGAGGCGGAGAGCGTCGTGATCGCCGCCGCCCTCGACCGACTCGCCAACCGGACGATCGCGTTCCCGCCGCACGCCGCTTCTGGCGTGCTCGGGTCAGTGTGGACAATCGTGTGGGAGCGCCGAAAGCGGGAGCGGTGGGAGGAGGCCTACTGGGGTCGTCGAGCCGACCCCGAAGTCCTCGAGCACGTCGTGGCTCAGCATCAAGGTGCCCCGGCAGACCGCCTGCTGGCGCTCGTTGACGAGGCCGTGCGGCGCGGCATCGTGCCGGCTCGCGGAGCGCGGCTCGTGATCCTCCACTGGATCCACGGCTACTCCAACAACGAGCTGGCCGAGCTCGATGGGCTGCGCCCCTGCACCATCCGCAAGCACCGCCGAGACGCCGAACAGCGACTCGCTGCGTTCGCAGCCTAGGGACGGGCTGTGTCCATGGACCCGGCCGGACGGGTGGGCGACCGCCGCTCCCTTCAAGTGATCAGATCGGGATCGTCCCGCCCCGCTGGAGTCGGGCTTGAAGGTGAAGCGCGACCGACCAGGCGCAAAGAGGAAGTTCCTGCGCAGGACCCGACGCTCGCTGCGTTCCAGTCTCTTCCTCTCATGCTCACGGTGTCGGAGGCGGCGGCTGTGCTGCGCATCAGCCGAAGCGCGGCCTACAAGCTGGTCCAGGAGCACCACATGACGCGAGGAGCCCGAGGCTTGCCACATGTCCGCCTTGGCGCTCGTGTGATGGTGCGACGCGTCGACCTCGCTGTGCTGATCGGTGTCTCTGGTTCCGTCTAGCCGTCGAGGCGGGAGGCGAGCGAGGCGGCCACGTCCACCTGGCCATCATCGATCTCCTGGGCGTAGATCCGAAGGAGCATCTCCGGTGAGTGCCCGAGTCGGGCAGCGACCGTGACCGGATCGTGACCATCCTTGAGCGCAGTACTGGCCGCCCAGTGGCGGAGATCGTGAAGGACCAGCCCTCGATTCCGACCGGTAGGGACCCCGGCGACGGCGGCGGCCCGGACAAACACGTCGTAGAGCCACCGGGGCGAAGGCGGCTCCGCCGCGCCCGCCTCGGCGAGCATCCAGTCCGTCGGCGCACCGACGAGTGCGTCAGCCTCCGCATGCCGCTCCCTGATGGCCGCGACGGTCCCGGCGTCGAGGACCACCCTCCGGCTACCGCCGGTCTTCGTCTGCTCGCGGATGAGGGCGACCCCGCCGTAGGAGTGGCGTTGCCGGCCGATGAGTAGCCGGTCGCCGGCCAAGTCGTCCCAGCGCAGCGCCACGACCTCGGCCGCTCGGGCCCCGGTCACTGCCGCGACCCGAAGAGCGAGGCCGGCGCGCGAGCTCTCGGCCGTCGCTGCGGCGATGAGGGCAACCACTTGATCGGACTCCGGCCGCCTGCTGCGCCGACCGGTCGCCACCCGGGGGCGGGCATCGCTGACGGGGTTGGAGCGGAGCAGTCGGCGGGAGACCCCCCAGCTGAGCGCCGAGCGTAGCGTCTGCACCCGACCCCGGATCGCCCCCTCACCGACACCGTCGCGGCGCATCCCGATTAGCCAGGCATCGACCTGGATCGGGTCCAGGTCGATGAGGCGGACATAGCCGAGCTCGGCGGCGATCCGGGCACAACGGCCGCGCACATCGCGGATCGTCGTCGGCTGCCAATCTGTGCGCTTAGCGTCCTGCCACATCTCTAGCAGGGCGGCCACGGTGGTCCCGACCGCACTCGAGGGCGTGGCCCGCAGCTGTCGCTCCCACGCGTTCGCCGCTGTCCTGACCGCTCGTTTGCCCCCGTGGAAGGTCTTGGCCACCTGCCGACCCTGCGGACGGTCTGGTGTCGGCGGGAGGAATACGCGGGCCAGCCAGACACCTGGTTCGCGCTCGATCAGGGAACTCACGAAACCAAACTAGTACTTTTCTAGTACATGACGTCAACGGCCCACGCCTGAGGACCTGTCCGACCTTCTTGGCCTGGACCCTACGAACCTGACGTTTTCCCAGGTCAGGGCTACTCTATGCGTAGCCCGCTGATGGCCCTCGAGATCACCAGCTGCTGGATCTGCTCGGTGCCCTCGAAGATGTCCATGATCTTGGCGTCTCGGTGGAAGCGCTCCACCGGGTACTCGCGGACGTAGCCGTAGCCGCCGAGGATCTGGATGGCGCGCTCGGTAACCCAGGTGGCGGTGCGGCCGGCCTTGAGCTTGCACATCGAGCCCTCGGCGTTGACGTAGCCGCCGTTGTTGGCCAGCCAGGCGGCCCGCCACACGAGCAGGCGGGAGGCATCGATCTCCGTGGCCATGTCGGCCAGCATGAAGGCGATGGCCTGGTTCATGATGATCGGCTTGCCGAAGGCCCGGCGCTCCTTGGCGTAGTCGAGGGCGTACTCGTAGGCCGCCCTGGCGATGCCTACGGCCATGGCGGCCACGGCGGGCCGGGTGGACTCGAAGGTGGCCATGGCTGGCTGCTTCTCCCCGGTGTGGGCCACCTCGTGGGCCCGGGCCAGCTTGGCGTCGAGCTTCTCCTTGCC
>JBDSUN010000190.1:0-5507 GCA_039927735.1 Acidimicrobiales bacterium
GCCCGGCGAAACCAGGCGTTGATCGATCGCCAGATCCAGCTCCTCGACGAGCTGGAAGCCCAAGAAGAGGATGCCGAGGTGCTCGAGCACCTGTACCGGCTCGACCACCTCGCCACCCGGATGCGGCGGAACGCCGAGAGCCTCCTGATCCTGGCTGGGTCGGAGTCGGGCCAGCGACGTTCGAAGCCGGTGGACGTCGTTGATGTGGTCCGGGCCGCGCTGGGCGAAGTGGAGGACTACGAGCGGATCGACCTCGGGTCGCTCGACACGGTGACGCTGCGGGGTCCGGCGGTGAGCGACGTGGCGCACCTCCTGGCCGAGCTGCTGGAGAACGCCACCCAGTTCTCTCCACCTGAGACGACGGTACGCATCGACGGGACACGCAGTGGAGGCAGCTACCAGATCGTCATCACCGACGGAGGGGTGGGGATGGGCCAAGACCAGATCGACGACATGAACGAGATCCTGCGGGATCCTCCGGTTACCGGCTTGGCCCTCAGCCGATCTCTCGGCTGCCTCGTGACGGCTCGTCTCGCGGCGCGCCACGGCATCACCGTGCGACTTCGGGCGCGCGATGACCCCGGTCTGGCCGCCTACGTGGTCCTGCCGCGACACCTGATGTCCGACGATCCGACCAGGGGTGAGGTCGGGGGCGTGGAACCAGCTCACCCTGCACCTGACCAGACGGTGCAGCTGCCCGCGGCCGACCCGTGGCTGGCGGATTGGTCCCCCTTGGTTGGCGCGGAGCCGTCCCTCGTGCACCGGGACGACGCGGACCCCTCACCCGCGCATCTGAGCGAAGCGCTCCCCGGTCCTGCCGCCTTCGATGCCGGCATCCATGCCTTCCTCGACGACGCTGGCGGGCCTGGGGCCGTGGCGTCCCCGATCACCGACGAGACCGCAAGTGCCTCGAGCACGTCCACGCTCCAGCGCCGCGTGCCCGGTGCCACGGTGGAGCCGATCACCACGACGATCGAGGAAGCCCCGCGGCGCCGGAGCCCTGACGAGGTCCGGACGCGGCTCCTCCGGTATCGCTCCGGGCTGCAGGCCGGGAGGGCGGCTTACGACCCAACCAGGGAGGAGGGACCATGACCGAGTCGGATGGCGAGCTCAGCTCCGACGCCCGGAACCTGAGCTGGTTGCTCAACGGCTTCGTGCGCAAGGTGCCAGGCATCACCGAGGCCGTCGTGCTGGCGGCCGATGGGCTGCCGATGGCGGTGTCCGAGGATCTCGATCGCGAGTCCGCCGAACGCTGCGCCGCAGTGGCCTCGGGACTCATCGGCTTGGCCTACGGCGCCGCCGGCCGGTTTGGAGGAGGACGCGTGAACGAGGTCATCGTGGAGATGGAACACGCCTTCCTTCTGGTGACGGGCATCAGCGACGGCTCCGCGCTCGCGGCCATCGCGAAGGTGGATTGTGACATCGGGTTGGTCGGCTACGAGATGGCGGTCTTCGTGGAGCGCGCTGGAGCCCTCCTCACACCCGAGCTTCGGGCGCAGCTCCAGGAGACTCTGCTGCAGTGATCTCCCACGAGGGACCCACCGATGCTGACACCGAGCGCACTCTTGTCCGCCCGTATGCGCTCGTGCGCGGTCGCACCCGTGCGGGTGCTGCCGCCAGCCTGCCGGTCGAGGCCGTCATCGTCACAGACGCGGACGTGGCCAGCCCCGACCTCATCCTCGAACCGGCTGCCATCGTCCGACTGTGCCGGAGGCCCTACAGCGTCGCTGAGGTCTCTGGCCTGCTCCACCTCCCGGTGGGCGTGGTGAGGGTGCTGGTGGCCGATCTGGCCGACGCAGGCTTCGTGCACGTGAACCTGCCGCTTGGGCCGCAGGCGGACGGAACGATGGACCGGGTGCTGCTGGAGCGGGTGCTGGCCGGGCTGGAGGCGCTGTGAGCTGGCTGGGGGGAGACGCCACGCCGGTCCTCGGGAGCGACGCCCGACACCGAGCCGCCAAGGGCATGCGCATCGCCCTCACCCTCCACGCGTTGCGGGCGACCAGCTAGCCACCCGCCAGGATGGGCGGGTGCTCCCCGTCGTGATCCTGCACTGGAACCGGGCGGAGCGCTGCGTGGCGACGGTGGCCCGGTTCCTGGCCCAGGACGTCGACGGTGGCGTGCGGGTCGTGGTGGTGGACAACGGGTCGGCGCCCGACGCGCTGGCCGTGGTGCGGGCCGGAGTACCCGCTGGGGTCGAGCTGGTGGAGCTGCCCGCCAACCGGGGCTTCGGGCCGGGGGCCAACGCCGGGTTCCGGCACCTGCTGCGCCACCCGCACGTCGACGACGGCGACTGGATCGGGTTGGCGCCCCACGATGCGGAGCCGGCCCCCGACTGCCTGGCCCAGATGCTGGCGACGGTGGGGGACCGGCCCCGCGCCGGGCTGGCCTGCGCCGACTTCGGAGACGGGGCCACCCCGGTGGTGGATCCCTACTTCGGGGGCATCCTCGCCCCCGCCACGGTGGAGGAGGGGTGGGAGCCGGCCGGACACCCCCACGGCACGCTCATGCTGGCCCGTCGCCAGGTCCTCGAGGAGGTGGGGCTGTTCGACGAGCGAGACTTCGCCTACTGCGAGGAGGCCGACCTTGCCCTGCGGGCCAAGGCATCGGGCTGGGACACCGGTCTGATTCGGGGTGCCATCGTGGTCAACCCGGACCTCGGGACGCGGGTGGCCACCATCGACTACCTCCAGCTCCGCAACACCTTGCTGCTGGTGCGAGAGCACTCCGGCCGGTACCACGCCACCATCCGGGCGCTGCTGGCCATCGGTCAGCTGGTCAGCGGCCTCCTCTCACCCGCCCGGCGAGGTCCGTACTGGGATCCCCGTGCCCGCCTTCAGGCCCTCGCCGACCACGCCCGCGGTCGCTACGGGCCGCCCCCGCCCTCCATCCGGGACCGGTGAGCGCTAGCCCGGCACCCAGCCCTCCTCGGCGGCGGCGATCTCGTGTCTGATCCTGGCGAGGTACCAGGAGGACAGGGCCAGTCCGCCGATGACGGTCAGCGCGCTGAACATGATGAGGGCCATCCACACGACCTGGCGTCGGCCGGACAGGGCCCAGGCCCACTGCGGACGTCGGGCGGCATCGAGGAGGGCCCACAGCGTCACACCGAGGGGCACGGACGCGACCACGGCGACGGCCATCGCCACGGCCAGCTCCGACACGTCCATGACCACGGTTCTACCCCTCCGTGAGCCCGCTACGGTCACGCCCCATGGCTCGCCTCACCAAGCTCAGCCGCTCGATCCGGGGCCAGGTGGCGGTGGTGACGGGAGCGGCCAGCGGCATGGGCCGGGCCACGGCCCACCTCCTGGCCGATGAGGGCGCCGCAGTGGCGGTGCTCGACCGGTCGGCGGCCGGCGCCGGCACCGTGGCCGAGGACATCGTCGCCGGCGGCGGGAGCGCCGTGGCCATCGAGGTCGATCTGGCTGACCCGGCCGCCACCGATGCGGCCATGGCCGCCGCCCGGGCATCGCTCGGTCCGATCGACCTGCTCATCAACAACGCCGGGATGAGCCGGCCGGCACCCATCGACCAGGACGGCTTCGACGAGGCCTGGGCGGCCACGCTGGCGGTCAACCTGAGCGCCTACGCCCGTACCATCCGAGCTGCGTTGGAGGACCTGCGTCGTGCCGGGGCGGGCCGGATCGTGAACGTGGCGTCCACCGAGGGCCTGGGCGCTACCGCCTACATGGCCCCCTACACAGCCTCCAAGCACGGCGTGGTGGGCCTCACCCGGTCGCTGGCGGTGGAGCTCGGACCCAGCGGTGTCACCGTCAACTGCATCTGCCCCGGACCGATCCGCACCGGGATGACCGATCTGATCCCGGAGGAGGCCAAGGTCAAGTTCGCCCGCCGTCGGGTGCCGATGCGTCGCTATGGCGATCCCGAGGAGGTGGCGCAGATCACCTTGTCGCTCCTCCTTCCCGCCGCCTCGTTCATCACGGGCGCGGTGATCCCGGTGGACGGCGGCCTCACGGTGCAGAACACATGACCGTCCGCATCGGCTTTCTCGGAGCCGGGCTCATCGCCACCTATCACGGCAAGAGCCTGCGTCGATCCGGCGCCGACCACGTCATCGCTGCGGTCCACGACGCCGACCCCGAGCGCACGGCGACCTTCGCCCAGGCCTCCGGGGCGGAGCCGATGACCAGCGAGGAGGCGGTGCTCGACGCGGTCGACGCCGTGTACGTCTGCACCTGGACGAGCGAGCACCCTCGGCTGGTGGCCGCCGCCCTGGAGCGCGGGCTGCCGGTGTTCTGCGAGAAGCCACTGGCCACCTCCCTCGCAGAGGCCCGGGGGATGGCGGCGGGCGTGGCCGCCGCCGGTGTCGTCAACCAGGTGGGTCTGGTGCTGCGCAGCAGCCCGGCCTTCCTCGAGCTGAAGCACCAGATCGAGGACCCGCGCACCGGGCGAGTGCAGGCCGCCGTGCTCCGCGACGACCAGTTCCTCCCCGTGCAGGGCATGTATGGCTCCACCTGGCGGGCCGATCCCGCCAAGGCGGGGGCCGGCACGATGCTCGAGCACTCCATCCACGACGTCGATGCCCTCGAGTGGCTCCTCGGTCCCGCCGCGTCCGTGGGCGCCCGGTCGAGCACCTTCCACGGCAATCCCGGCATCGAGGACACCGTGTCGGTGGGCATGGAGATGGCGGGCGGCGCCCAGGTGAACCTCACCAGCGTGTGGCACCAGCTCCTGGAGCGGCCGAGCCTGCGACGCCTCGAGGTGATCTGCGAGCACGCCTTCTTCACCATCGAGCACGACGTGGTCGGACCGGTCACCTGGATGCGTCCCGGGGAGCAGGGAGCGCTTGAGTCCGGCGAGCTGTTCAGCGCCGTGGCCGAGCGCCACGAGGGCCGCTCGCCGAACCAGGACCGCGGCTTCGTGGAGGCGGTGGCCAGTGGCGTGCCCGGACCCCACCCGGACTTCCACATCGCGCTCCGCGCCCACGAGGTGGTGGACGCCATCTACCGATCGGCGGCGGCCGGCGGCGCCCCGGTGAGCGTCGCGCCCGGCTGATGGCCTCGTTGCACCGGGTGGCCATGCGTGGTGTCATCGCGTCGACGGGGTTCGGCTCCGGGCACCGGGTGGTGGTCGGCCACTGGGCCGAAGGTCCGTTGGGCCCCATGACCGATCTCATGTGGGCCACCCCCGATGGTCGGCGCACGCTGGTGGCGCCCTCGGACGACGCGGCGACGTTCATCAGCTCCGTCTACGCCTTCGATGCCGTGGAGGTGGTCGAGGTGGCGGTGGAGGCCACCGACCGGACCCTCCGCATCCGCGCCGGCCACCGGGCCCTGGCGCTGCGGGCGGGTCGAGCATGGCGGATCCCCCTGCGTCGCCCGGCCTGGTGCACCCGGTTCGTGGAGGCTCCCATCGCCCGAGCCCTGATGGGCGTACGCACCTACGGCACGTCACCCACCGGCGTGCGGGAGTGGTACCGGGCCGTCGCCTATCGGCGGCTGGTGTCGGCCGAGGGGTCGCTCGACGGGGTCGACCTCGGCGCCATG
>JBDSUN010000191.1:0-4127 GCA_039927735.1 Acidimicrobiales bacterium
CCGACCCGTCGACGATGGCCGGCAGGTACGAGTTCGACAGGATCATGGACTTCATCGCCTCCCGCCTTGCATCTGATTCCCGCCGTTCGCCGCATCTGACGTAGCGTCAGATTCGATGGCGTACAACATCGCCGACCTCTTCGAGCACACCGTCGACTCGGTGGCCGATCGCGAGGTCTTGGTCGTGGGCGAGGAGCGGCGGACGTACGCGCAGCTCGAGGCGCGCGCCAACCGCCTGGCCCACCACCTGCTCAACTGCGGCATCGCCCCCGGCGACCACATCGGCGTCTACGGCTGCAACAGCGTCGAGTGGGTCGAGGCGGCGCTGGCCGCCTACAAGGTGCGGGCGGTGCCGGTGAACGTGAACTACCGGTATGTCGCCGACGAGCTGCGCTACCTCTTCGACAACGCCGACCTGAAGGCGGTCGTCTACGACCGGGCCTTCGCCCCCCACATCGCAGAGGTCCGGGACTCGTTGCCCCTGCTCGGGCACCTCATCCACATCGGCCATGACGGTGGCGGCCCCCCCGAGGTCGACGATGCCCTGGTGACCCTCGGCTCCGTGGCCTTCGAGGACACCATGGCCTCCGGTTCACCTGAGCGCGACTTCGGACCCCGCTCTGACGACGACCACTACGTCATCTACACCGGCGGCACCACCGGCATGCCCAAGGGCGTGGTGTGGCGGCACGAGGACGTCTTCTACGCCCTGGGTGGAGGCATCGATGCCTACACGAACGAGCGGGTGGCCGATGAGTGGACGTTGGCGACCAAGGCCAAGGCGGTCGAGGCGCCGATGCGCTCCCTCAACCTTCCACCGCTCATGCACGGTGCCGCCCAGTGGGGGTTTCTCCGCTTCGCCTTCGAGGGCAAGCTCGTGGTGATGCTGGCCAAGTTCGACGCGCACGAGGTGTGGCGCACGATCGAGCGGGAGGGCATCAACACCGTCGGCATCACCGGCGACGCCATGGCCCGGCCGATGATCGAGGCGCTGCAGGAGATGGGCGGCCCCGACGCGCTCGACCTGTCGTCGATGATCGTGCTGGCCTCGACGGCGGCCATCTTCTCTCCCACCGTCAAGGACCAGTACCTGGAGCTGTTCCCGAACCTCGTGATCATCGACGCCATCGGCTCGTCGGAGACCGGGGCCAACGGGATGCGCATGGTCGGCAAGGGCGACACCCAGAACACTGGTGGAGGTCCCACCGTCACCGCCGCTCGCGACGCCGTCGTCCTCGACGAGGACCACAACGAGATCCCGGCCGGCACCGGCCGACAGGGCCGTCTCGCCCGACGGGGCAACGTGCCCGTCGCCTACTACAAGGACCCAGAGAAGTCGGCCGCCACCTTCGTGGTCAGTCCGTCCGGGGCCCGCTACGCGCTGGCCGGAGACATGGCCGTCCTGGAAGGCGACGGGACCATCACGCTGCTCGGCCGCGGCTCGCAGTGCATCAACTCCGGAGGCGAGAAGATCTTTCCCGAGGAGGTCGAGTCCGCCCTCAAGGCTCACCCTGGGGTGTTCGACGCCGTCGTGGTGGGCGTGCCCGACGAGCGCTGGGGGCAACGGGTGGCCGCGGTGGTGCAGCCACGACACGGCGCCACGCCCACCCTCCGGGATCTCGACGCCCACTGCCGCCAGCACGTCACTGGCTACAAGGTCCCCAAGGAGCTCCACCTCGTCGCCGAGGTCGTTCGCTCCGCGAGTGGCAAGCCCGACTACCCGTGGGCCGGCCAGGTCGCCCGCGGCGAGATCTCTGTCTGAACCCAACAAGGAGCACGTGATGCAGGTCCACGAGAAGCTGTTCATCGGAGGCGAGTGGGTCGACCCCGCCGGCACCGACGTCATCGAGGTCATCTCGCCCCACACCGAAGAGGTGGTCGGGCGGGTGCCGGAAGGCACCAACGCCGACATCGATCGGGCAGTCGCGGCCGCCCGCACCGCCTTCGACGAGGGCGAGTGGCCGCGCCTCTCACCCGAGGAGCGCATCGCCGCCGTGCAGCGCTTCAGCGACATCTATGCGGCTCGCATGATGGACATGGCCCAGGTCATCACCACCGAGATGGGCTCGCCGATCAGCTTCTCGCAGCTGGCTCAGTCCCCCGCCCCCTGGATGATGCTCAACAGCTTCATCGCCGAGGCCCAGAAGTACCCGTGGGAGGAGGAGCGGACCGGCATGATGGGCACGCCCGTCATCGTCCGCTCCGAGGGCGTCGGCGTGGTGGGCGCCATCGTGCCGTGGAACGTGCCGCAGTTCGTCACCATGTCGAAGCTGGCCCCGGCGCTGCTATCGGGCTCCACCATCGTGATCAAGCCCTCCCCTGAGACCCCGCTCGACGCCATGCTCATGGCCGAGCTGCTCGAAGAGGCGGGCATCCCCAAGGGCGTGGTCAGCGTGATCCCCGCCGGCCGCGAGGTCGGCGAGCACCTGGTGCGCCATCGTGGCGTCGACAAGATCGCCTTCACCGGCTCCACCGCCGCGGGGCGCGCCATCGCCTCCATCTGTGGTGAGCAGCTCAAGCGGGTGAGCCTCGAGCTCGGCGGCAAGTCGGCCGCCATCATCCTCGACGATGCCGACCTCGTCGCGACCATGGAGGGCCTCAAGTTCGCGTCCTTGATGAACAACGGCCAGGCCTGCGTGGCCCAGACCCGGATCCTCGCTTCGCGGGAGAACTACGCGGCTGTCGTCGATGCCCTGGCCGACACCGTCCGCTCCATGACCGTCGGTGACCCCGACGACCCCACCACCGAGATCGGCCCGCTGGTCGCCGAGCGCCAGCAGGAGCGGGTGGACAAGTACATCGCCCTCGGCCAAGAGGAGGGCGCTCGCCTCGTGGTGGGTGGCAACGGTCGGCCCGACGGCATCACCAAGGGCTGGTACGTGCAGCCCACCGTGTTCGCCGACGTCGACAACTCGATGCGCATCGCTCAGGAGGAGATCTTCGGGCCGGTGCTCGCCGTCATCCCCTTCGACGACGTCGACGACGCCGTGCGCATCGCCAACGACAGCGAGTTCGGCCTGGCCGGCTCGGTCTGGACCGGCGATCCCGCCGGCGTCGGCATGGACGTCGCCCGTAGGGTCCGCACCGGCACCTTCGGCGTGAACCAGTACACGATGGACTTCGTCGCCCCCTTCGGAGGCTTCAAGGCCAGCGGCATCGGCCGCGAGTTCGGCAAGGAAGGCCTCGAGCACTACCTCGAGCAGAAGTCCATCCTCCCCCAGGGATAAGAGCCCAGAGTCTGTGCAGGCGGGCGTTCGGCATGCGAACGTGAGCCTGCACAGACGTCGGGGGGTCAGGTGGGTTCGCTGTCGGCGGCCCGGTCCCCGCCGCCGAGGCCGGCGACGACGCGGTCCGTCTGGGCCCGTCGTTCGTGCAAGTCACGGACGAGCCAGAAGCGCAGGAAGGACGACAGCGCTCCCTTCAGGTACAGCGCCCCGCCGGCAACGGCCAGGGACACGCCGAGCAGCGCCAGGATGATGGCGTCTCGCTGCTGGAGCGACGGGTTGGGGCCGTCCGCGCCGTAGGACAGGGCGTAGGCGTAGACCCCGAGGCCGATCCCGAGGACCAGGCCAACGATCCCGAGCCGGGTGGCCAGCTGGTCACGAGAGCTCGACGGGTCGGCGATCTTCAGGTCGGCGATGTCGGCCTTGAACTGCTCGATGCGGTCGGGTTGTCCTTGCATGGTCAGCGACTCCGAGGGCGGCGGTGGGTGATCATGGCAGATCGGGCACGAGCGCCGTTGTGCCGAGGTAGGCGGCTCCGAGATCGCGCTCGATGTCCGCAGGGCGCCCGACGGTGCCGATGCGGCCTTGCACGAGGACGGCGGCCAGATCGGCCACGCCCAGGACCGACCGGGCGAACTGCTCGACGACGACGATCGACACGCCCGACGCGGCGATGGCTGCCACCTGGGCGTAGAGCTCCTCGACGATGAGCGGCGCCAGGCCCATCGACAGCTCATCCAGCATGAGGAGGGCGGGCTCGGTGGCCAGGCCACGCGCCAGCGCCAACATCTGCTGCTCGCCACCGGACAGCGTGCCGGCGAGCTGGCTGCGTCGCTCCCCCAGCCGGGGGAAGCGCTCGAACGTCTCGGCCTCGATGTCGGCGAGCCCCCGACCGGAGTGGGT
>JBDSUN010000192.1:0-4236 GCA_039927735.1 Acidimicrobiales bacterium
CACCGGCGCCTACGGCCACTCCATGGGCTCCAACTACAACAAGGTGCTGCGCCCAGCCGTCGTCTTCGTCAGCGACGGCGAGGCGCGCCTCGTCGTGCGGCGGGAGTCCCACGAGGACCTCCTCCGCAACGACGTCGGCTGACGAGGTGATCGAAGCGGAGGCTCGGGAGGTCCGCCCCTACGATGGCCCGGTGAGCGACGACGAGGCTGCGGGGCGGGCACAGGTGCGCGTCGGGGTGCTGGGGTGCGGGAACGTGGGCGCTCCGCTCGTCGAGTTGATCGGCGCCCGGGGCGCCACCGTGGAAGCCCGCACCGGGCTGAGGCTCGAGGTCACCCGCGTCGCCGTGCGGGACCTCGCCAAGCCGAGGCCGGCATCGATCTCGCCCGACCTGCTCACCGACGACGCCGGGTCGATCGTCGACGATCCCGCCATCGACCTCGTGGTGGAGCTCATCGGCGGCGTCGAGCCCGCCCGGACCCTGATCCTGTCCGCCCTCAAGGCGGGCAAGCCGGTGATCACGGGCAACAAGGAGCTGTTGGCCAGGCACGGGGCCGAGCTCTTCCAGGCGGCCGAGAGCGTCGGGGTCGACCTGCTCTTCGAAGCCGCCGTAGCCGGAGGCATCCCGATCATCCGTCCGCTGCGAGAGTCGTTGGTGGGGGAGCGCATCACCCGGGTGATGGGGATCGTCAACGGCACCACCAACTACGTCCTCACCTGCATGACCGAGGCCGGAGCCTCCTACGCCGACGCCCTGGCCGAGGCCCAGGCGCTGGGCTTCGCCGAGGCCGATCCCACCGCCGACGTGGAGGGCTACGACGCCGGGGCCAAGGCCGCCATCATCGCCAGCATCGCCTTCGGGGCCGCCGTCACCGCTGACGACGTCCACCACGAGGGGATCTCGTCGATCGCCGAGGTCGACATCGCCTTCGCCCGCAAGATGGGCTACGTCATCAAGCTGCTGGCGGTGGCCGAGCAGGACGACGACGGTGCCATCGGCGTGCGCGTCCACCCGTCGATGGTGCCGATGGAGCACCCGTTGGCCGCCGTGCGGGAGAGCTTCAACGCCATCTTCATCGAGGGTGCCGCCGTCGGGGACCTCATGTTCTACGGCCGCGGTGCCGGCGGCTCACCCACCGCCAGCGCCATCCTCGGCGACCTCGTCGATGCCGCCGTCAACCGCCACCGGGGCTCCCACGCGACGGTGGGCCAGCTGAGCAAGGCCGTCATCCGTCCCATCCAGGACACCGAGTCCGCCTACTACCTCAACGTCGAGGTGCGCGACCGCCCCGGTGTGCTGGCCCAGGTGGCCGGGGTGTTCGGTGACCACTCGGTGTCCATCCGCTCCATGGAGCAGGAGGGCCTCGGCGGCGAGGCCCGGCTCATCTTCATCACCCACCGCGCCCGCGAAGCCGACGTGCAGGCCACCCTTGCCGCCCTGCGCCAGCTCGAGGCGGTCGACCGGATCGGCTCGGTGCTGCGCGTCATCGGCGACGACTGATGGACTACGTCTCCACCCGGGGCACCGCTCCGCTGCTCGGCTTCGCCGATGTGCTGCTGACCGGGCTGGCGGCCGACGGAGGGCTCTACGTGCCCGAGGCCTGGCCCGCCCTCCGCTCGGAGGTGTGGTCCGAGGTGCGGCCCTACGCCGCCGTCGCCGTCGACGTCATGTGGCCCTTCGTGGAGGGGGCCATCGAGCGTGAGGTGTTCGAGGCCATGGTCCACGACGCCTACGCCACCTTCGAGCACCCCGACGTCTGCCCGCTGGTGGAGCTCGACGACCTCCACCTGCTCGAGCTGTTCTGGGGTCCGACGTTGGCCTTCAAGGACGTGGCCCTGCAGCTGGTCGGCCGCCTCTTCGACCACGTGCTGACCGAGCGCGACCAGCGGGCGACCATCGTCGTGGCCACCTCCGGGGACACTGGCGCGGCCGCCATCGAGGCCTGCGTGGGCCGCGACACGCTCGACATCGTGGTGCTGCACCCGGCCGGCCGGGTGAGCGATGTGCAGCGCCGCCAGATGACCACCGTGGACGCCCCGAACGTGCACAACGTGGCCATCGAGGGCACCTTCGACGACTGCCAGGACCTCGTGAAGGCGCTGTTCGCCGACGTGGCCTTCCGGGAGCAGGTGCGCCTGTCGGCCATGAACTCCATCAACTGGGCCCGGGTGATGGCCCAGGTCGTCTACTACGTCACCACCGTCGCCCGACTGGGTCGGTGCTCCTTCGCAGTGCCGTCGGGCAACTTCGGCAACATCTTCTCCGGGTGGATCGCCGAGCAGATGGGGCTTCCCATCGACCAGCTGGTGATCGGCTCGAACAGCAACGACATCCTCACGCGCTGGGCGTCGGACGGCTCGCTCGTGGCCCAGCCGGTCGTACCCACCATCAGCCCCTCCATGGACATCCAGGTCTCCTCCAACCACGAGCGGCTCCTGTTCGAGCTCTCCGGTCGAGATGGTCCGCGCACTGGCGAGCTGCTCACCCGCTTCCGTGAGATCGGCACCGCCGAGGTGCCGCACAACGCCCGCTTCGACGCCGCCAGCCTGGACGACCGGGCCACCCTTGCGGTGATCAGCGAGGTGCACGCCGCCACCGGGCGGCTGGTGGACCCGCACACGGCCGTGGGCATCGGCGCCGCCCGCGCCCGCCGCACCGGTGACGGGCCCATGGTCGCCCTGGCCACCGCCCACCCGGCCAAGTTCCCCGACGCCGTCGAACAGGCCACCGGGATCCGGCCGCCGCTCCCCGCCCGGCTCGCTGACCTGTTCGAACGCCCTGAGCGCTTCGACGTGCTCCCCAACGAGGTGGGCCTCGTCCGGGACCGCGTGGTCGCCGCCGTCTCCGGCTGAGAGGGTCGGCCCAACAGGACAGGACATCCCGACGACGGCATCGAAGTCGTCTGGTGGCAGGCATCGGACCGCGGAGGATCTCGTGTGCGCTCACACCGTCCGGCGCCCCTCCCCCCCGGGGGGCGCACGGTTGCGTTCAGAGCATGACGCAGAGCTCGTTGCCCTCCGGGTCGGCGAGGGTCACCCACCCGTGCTCGCCCTCGTCCCGGCGCACGACCCGGGTCGCGCCGAGCCCGATGAGCCGATCGACCTCGGCGTCGGGATCGTCAGCGTTCAGGTCGAGGTGCACCCGGTTCTTGACGATCTTGGCCTCGGGCACCCGCTGGAAGAACAGGCGGGGAGCCGACGGACCCTCGACGAGGACGGTCGGGTCATCCTCGGGGTCGTTGATGCCGATGCCACGGAGCCGCGCCAGCTCGGCCTCGTCGTAGGGCGCCACCTCGTAGCCGTCCATGGCCGCCGCCCAGAACCGGGCCAGGCTGGCGGGGTGGCGGCAGTCGAAGACGATGTCGTGCAGTCGGGCCATCGAGCGAGTCTGACGCCCTGGTTCCCGTGCCGGGATCGGCGCAGGTTGCTGCCAGACTGGCGGACGTGAAGTACGTCGTCTGCGTCCCCGACGGTTGCGCCGACCTGCCCGTGCTGGCGCTGGGCGGGAAGACGCCGCTTCAGGTCGCCTCGATGCCGAACCTGGCCCGCCTGGCGGCTCGCTCCGAGGTGGGCCGGGCGGCGGTGATCCCGCCTGGGATGCCCCCCGGCAGCGACGTCGGCAACATGTCGATCCTCGGGTACGACCCGGCGCGGTTCCACACGGGCCGTGCTCCCATCGAGGCGGCCGCCCTCGGCTTGCGGCTGCGGCCCGACCAGGTGGCCTACCGCTGCAACCTGTCCACCGTGGGCGACGACGGCACCATGCTCGACTTCGCCGGCGGCCACCCCAGCACCGAGCAGGCCACCGAGGTCATCGAGGCGCTCGATGCTCAGCTCGGCCGAGGGGCGGGCTCCGACATCGCGTTCCACGCCGGCGTGCAGTACCGCCACATCCTCGTCGCCCCCACCGACTGGGCGGAGGCCGACTGCACGCCGCCCCACGACCTCTCGGACAAGCCGGTCGTGTGGCCGACCGGCCCAGCGGCCGGCAAGGTCCGGGCGATCATGGACGCCAGCCGGGAGATCGTCGGCGGCTTCGGCCACCAGGCCAACCAGGTTTGGCTTTGGGGCCAGGGCTTCCAGCCCCAGATGCCCGCCTTCGTCGACCGCACCGGGTGCCAGGCCGCCCTCGTCACCGCCGTCGACCTGATCCGCGGGCTTGGCGTGCTCACCGACATCGAGCGCGTCGAGGTGCCGGGAGCCACCGGCTGGTTCGACACCGACTACGAGGGCAAGCG
>JBDSUN010000193.1:0-3732 GCA_039927735.1 Acidimicrobiales bacterium
ATGTCGCGTCGACGGCGACGCGCACGGCGGCGGGCACCGGCGCAGCCTAGGGAGGTGGCGGCGGGCTAGCGGCGCTCGCGAGCGGCGCCGAGCCGCTCCTCGACGAGCTTGAGGCGCTCACCAACGAGGGTGCCGACGACCCCAAGGGCGCCCTTGGCGTCGTCAGCCTGACCACTGAAGGCCTTGCTGAGCTCGTTGCGGCGCACCTGGAGGCGCTGGAAGGCGATGACGCCGAGGCCGACGGACACATAGGTCGCATCCTTGACCGCGTCGGCGACGTCGTCGATGGGAGATCGTGCCATGGGGGCACCGTACAGGGTGGCTGCTAACTTCTGCAAGCACTTGTGCAAGAACGCGCAAGCGGCTCGGCGCCAGCCCGTGTCGGGCGGAGGTGGGTCGGGCCGCGAGGGGCACCGGAGTACCCTCGGTCGACCAGTGGAGCTTCAAACCCCCGGCGCCGAGGCGCCCGATGACGCGTCCGTCGCCACGTCGCCGACTGCCCCCGCAGTCGTCGCCGTGGTCGTGGCACGCGACCCCGGGCCTTGGTTCGAGGAGTGCTTGAGCTCCCTCGCCGGCCAGGACTACCCGAACCTCTCGATCCTGGTCATCGACGCCCACAGCACCGACGAGCTGAAGGCCCGGGTCGGTGGGGTGGTGCCCGGGGCCTTCGTGCGTCGCCTGGACGAGGACCCGGGCTTCGGGGCGGCTGCCAACGAAGCCCTCGAGGTCGTCGACGGCGCCGCCTTCTACCTGTTCTGCCACGACGACATCGCACCTGCCCCCGATGCTCTCCGGATCTTGGTGGAGGAGGCCTACCGATCGAACGCTGCGGTGGTGGGGCCCAAGCTCGTGGAATGGGATGACCCCCGACGCCTCCTGCAGGTGGGCCAGGGCATGGACCACGCCGGCTACGGCGTGCCCATCGTGGAGCGAGGGGAGCTGGACCAGTCCCAGCACGACGCCGTGCGGGACGTCTTCAGCGTCCCGGGGCCCTGCCTGCTCGTGCGCGCGGACCTCTTCGCCGAGATCGGCGGGTTCGACGAGGGCATCAGCGACTTCCTGGACGACATGAGCCTCTGTTGGCGTGCCCAGATCGCGGGTGCCCGGGTCATCGTGGCGCCTGATGCTCGCGTCCGGCACCAGGACCAGCTGGCGCAGCGCTGCGGCTACGACGCCCGCCGTCGCCTCCAGGCTCGGCATCGCCTTCGCATCGTCCTCAGCTGCTATCGGCCGCTCGGGGTGGTGCGGGCGGTCGTGCAGACGCTCGTGCTCAACGTGGCTGAGGTGCTCTACGCCCTGGTCGCCGGCCGGCGGAAGCGGATGGGCGACGTCGTGCTGGCGTGGGCCTGGAACCTGCGGCGCCTCGGCGAGCTCCACGCGGCCCGCCGCCAGGTCAAGGGGTTCCGCCGGGTCCCCGATCGCGAGGTCCGCTCATCGATGAGCAGGGGCAGCGCCCGCGTCAACCAGCTCCTGCGCGGTCAGATCGGCCGAGGAGACGACCGCTTCACCGGCCTGGCCCGCAGCGGGCGCGATGTCGCCGGGGTGCTGCGCTCGGGCACGTTGCGGACCTCGGCCTCCGTGTGGGCGGTGGTGGCCGTGGTGCTCCTCGCCGGCAGCCGCCACCTGCTCACGCGCGGGGTGCCCGCGGTGGGGGAGATGGTCGACCTCGGTGGCTCGCCGCTCAACCTGCTGCGGAGCTACACCAGCGGATGGCGCACCGCAGGGCTCGGGTCCGAGGCACCGGCACCCACCGCCCTGGGCCTGTTCGGCGTCCTCGGCATGGCGTCGGGGGGAGCGATGGGGGCGCTGCGCACCGTCCTCACCGTCGGGCTGCTGCCGCTCGGTGCGCTGTTTGCCTATCGGTTGCCCCGCCCCACCGGATCCCGGTGGGCGCAGATCGCCTGCCTCCTCGTGTACGTCTCGGTCCCCCTTCCCTACAACGCGCTGGCCAACGGCCGATGGGGCGCACTCGCGCTCTACGCCGGTGCTCCGCTGATGGTGGGCCTGCTGGCCCACTCCAGCCGAGTGGCCCCGTTCGGGCCCGACCACGGGGACAGCGACCAGGCGAGCCGCTCCCCGTCGACCGGCAGCTGGTGGGTGAAGGTGCTGGCCCTGGGGCTGGTGACCGCGCTGGTCGCCGCCCTCTTGCCGGTGGCGGTGCTCGTGGTGGTGGTCATGGCCTTGGGGTTGAGCCTCGGAGGCGTGCTGGCCCTGAACACCCGCGGCACCGTTCGCATGCTGGTCACCGCCCTGGGCGCCTCCACACTGGCGGTCGTGCTGCACCTACCTTGGAGCGCGGACTTCTTCCGTTCCGGCACGACGGTCTCGGCGCTCGCCGGCGCACCGCGCGCCGACCAGACCTCCGACCTCGCCGCCCTGCTCCGCTTCGAGGTCGGCCCCCTCGGCAGCGCGCCGATCGGGTGGTGCTACCTGGCGGCCGCCGCCCTGCCCCTGCTGATCGGGCGGGGCGAGCGCCACACGTGGGCGGTCCGGGGATGGACGATGGCGTTGGTGTCCTTCGGCGCCGCCTGGGCGGCTCAGCGAGGCACCTTCTCGGTCGCACTGCCGCCGCTGGAGGTCCTCCTCGTGCCGGCCGCCGTCGGCTTGTCCCTGGCCGCGGCCATGGGTGTCAGCGCCTTTCAGGTCGACCTGCCTGGATACCGGTTCGGCTGGCGCCAGATCGCCTCAGGAGTGGCGGCCGCTGCAGTGGTCGTGGGCCTCATCCCGGTGCTCGGCGCCTCGTTCGACGGCCGGTGGTCCCTGCCGGCCGGAGACCATGCCCGGGCCCTCTCCTTCATCGACGCCGAGAACGACGATCTGCCGTTCCGCGTGCTCTGGCTCGGCGACCCGGCCGCCCTGCCGCTGGGCGGTTGGGAGCTGGAGGAAGGGCTGGCCTACGGCACCACCGATGCCGGCGCTCCCGGACCGGAGAACCTTTGGGTCGGTTCCGACGATGACGCCACCGGTTTGCTCGGCGACGCTGTCGACCTGGCCCGGACCGGCCAGACCGCTCGCCTCGGCCGTCTCTTGGCGCCGATGGGCGTCCGCTACGTCGTCGTCCCCGAGCGCCTGGCCCCGGCGCCGTTCACCTCCGAGCCGCTGCCGGTGCCCGGCGCGTTCTCCGCCACGCTGTCGGCGCAGCTCGACCTCGAGCCGATCGATGCCTTCGAGGGTCTGACCGTGTTCCGGAACCAGGCCTTCCTCCCGGTGCGGTCGGCGCTGCCCGGTTCCGTCGCGGTCCCCACCGGTGGCGGTGTCGCAGCTGCCCTGGGCCTCGACCTCTCGGGATCGCCGGCGGTCCTGCCCGACGACGAGGGCCACCTGCAGTGGTCGGGTCCTGTCGACGATGACACCACGTTGCTCCTGTCGGCGATGCACTCGGACGGCTGGCAGCTCGAGGTCGACGGGGAGCAGCTCGACCTCGCCCGGCCCTTCGGCTGGTCGACCGGCTTCGAGGTGGGAGCCGGCGGGGAGGCGACCCTCGGGTTCCACACGTCGCCGGTCCGCTACGCCATGATCGCGATGCAGGCTCTGGCCTGGCTGATCGTCCTGCGCGTCCTCCTCCGCCGACGACTGAACCCCGTCCTGCCCGAGCCCGGATCGCCATCGTGAGATCCTCCCGAGTCACGTCCCTCGTGGTCCTGGCCGGCGCCGTGACGGGCGGGCTCGTCCTGCAAGCGTCCGAGGAGCCCACCCCCTTGCCGAACGTCGGCGACACCGTCGAGGCGGGCG
>JBDSUN010000194.1:0-7389 GCA_039927735.1 Acidimicrobiales bacterium
GCCCGGGAGTGTCGGCGATGATGAACTTGCGCTTGGGGGTGGCGAAGTAGCGGTAGGCGACGTCGATGGTGATGCCCTGCTCGCGCTCGGCCCGCAGACCGTCGGTGAGCAGCGCCAGGTTCGTGTACTCGTCGCCCCGCTCGCGCGAGGTCCGCTCCACCGCCTCCAGCTGGTCCTCGAAGATGGCCTTGGAGTCGTACAGGAGTCGCCCGATGAGGGTGGACTTGCCGTCGTCGACGGAGCCGGCCGTGGCCAGGCGCAGCATCTCCGCCATCAGAAGTACCCCTCGCGCTTGCGGTCTTCCATGCCGGCCTCGCTGATGCGGTCGTCCGCCCGGGTAGCGCCGCGCTCGGTGAGCCGGGTGGCGGCCACCTCGGCGATGACCTGCTCCAGGTTGGCCGCCGGCGACTCCACCGCTCCTGTGCACGTCACGTCCCCGACGGTGCGGAACCGGACCAGCCGCTCCTCCACCTCCTCGCCCTCGAGGCGCGGGATGAGCGGCGAGTCGGCCATCCACATCCCATCCCGCTGGAACACTCGGCGCGGGTGGGCGAAGTAGATCGCAGGGAGCTCGATGGACTCATCGGCGATGTACTGCCAGATGTCGAGCTCGGTCCAGTTGGACAGGGGGAACACCCGAATGTGCTCACCCTGCCGGTGACGACCGTTGTAGAGGCTCCACAGCTCAGGGCGCTGGTTCTTCGGGTCCCACTGGCCGAAGTCGTCCCGAAAGCTGAACACCCGCTCCTTGGCCCGCGCCTTCTCCTCGTCCCGACGGGCACCACCGAACACCGCGTCGAAGCGCTGCTCCTCGATCCCCCGCAGCAGCGTGGTGGTCTGCAGGCGGTTCCGGCTGGCCCGGGGTCCGGTGTCCTCCACCGAGCGCCCATCATCGATGTCGTCCTGCACGCTGACCACCAAGAGCCGAGCACCGACTTCGGCGACCATCCGATCCCGGAACGCCACCACCTCGTCGAAGTTGTGCCCGGTGTCGACGTGCATCACCGGGAACGGCACGCGAGCCGGAAAGAACGCCTTCACCGCCAGGTGGAGCATGACGATCGAGTCCTTGCCACCCGAGAACAGCAGCCCCGGCCGCTCGAACTCCGCCGCCACCTCCCGGATGATGTGGATGGCCTCCGCCTCGAGGGCTCGCAGGTGGGAGAGCTCGTAGGTGGTGGCCATGCGGAGGATCACGGTAAGTCCCGGCCAGACTGGTAAGCAATCCCCGTGACTCCCGTCGCCACCCCCGCTGACCATGCGCTGGCGGGGCGGGCGGCCACCGAGGCGGGCGAGCTCCTGGTGACGCTCCGGGCGGAGCTGTTCACCCGGGGGCAGCACCCCATGCGGACTGGCGACATCGGGGATCGCCAGGCCCACCTCTTCCTGATGGACCTCCTCGCCCGCGAGGCGCCTGACGACGCGGTGCTCTCCGAGGAGGGTCGTGACGATCTCCGCCGGTTGGACGCCGACCGCGTGTGGATCATCGACCCCGTCGATGGCACCCGAGAGTTCAGCGAACCGGGCCGTCACGACTGGGCCGTGCACGTCGCCCTCACCATCCGGGGCGACGCGGTGGCCTGCGCGGTGGCGCTGCCCGCCCGAGGCATCACGCTGACCACGGAGCCGGCGCCGCCGCCCCGCGCCTCCTACGAGGGCGCGCCCCGCATCCTCGTCTCCCGCTCTCGGCCCCTGCACCAGGCCCGCATCGTGCAGCAGGCCATCGGAGGGGAGCTCCTCCCCATGGGCTCGGCCGGCGCCAAGGCCATGGCGGTGGTGCTGGGCGAAGCCGACGTCTACGCCCACGCCGGCGGGCAGTACGAGTGGGACAACGCGGCGCCCTCCGGCGTGGCGGCGGCGGCCGGTCTGCACGTCAGCCGCCTGGACGGCAGCCCGCTGCGCTACAACCAAACCGACCCGTGGCTGCCCGACCTCCTGATCTGCCGCCCGGATCTCGCTGAATCGGTGCTGCGGGCCATCAACGGCTGAGCCCGCCGGATCGGCTCAGGCCTCCCGAGCGCGACCAGGCCCATGCCGACGGAGCGATCGGATGGACCCGAGGTCGAACCGCGGCTCCGGCCGCGGGTGGCCGAACAGGTAGCCCTGGGCCGCATCGCAGCCGAAGGACCGGAGTCGCTCCATCTGGGCGGCCGTCTCCACCCCTTCGCCCACCGATCGGAGCCCCAGGCTCCCCGCCAGCTGGACGACCGCCTTCACGAGGACCTCATCGCTCGGTGGTCCGCCCAGGCGTTCGACGAGCGATCGGTCGATCTTGACGATGTCGACCGGGAGGCGGGTGAGGTAGCTCAGCGACGAGTAGCCGGTGCCGAAGTCGTCGATGGCGAGCCGCACCCCCAGGGCCCGCAGCTGTTCGAGGCGATGGCCGATCTCGTTGGCCTCCAGCAGCACCGACTCGGTGATCTCCAGCACGACCCTGGCCGGCTCGATCCCCGTGCGGGTGAGGATGCCGGCGACCGTCGTCACCGCGCCGGGGTCGAGGAGCTGGCGGGCAGCCAGGTTCACACCGACGTGGCCGGTGGGCCACCCGGCCGCCTGCAGGCAGGCCTGCTCCAGCACCCACCAGCCCATGGCGACGATGGCGCCGGTCTCCTCCGCCAGCGGGACGAAGGCATTCGGGCTCAGCAGGCCGCGCTCCGGGTGCTGCCACCGGATCAGCGCCTCGTGGCCCTCCACCTCCAGCGTGCGCAGGTCGACGATGGGCTGGAGGTGGACGACGAGCTCGCCGGCCTCGACGGCGGCTTGGACGTCGGCGCCCAGCTCGAGGCGGTCGACCGCCGAGGTCCGCATGCGGTGCTCGAAGAGCTCGACGCGGGCCTTGCCGTTGGCCTTGGCGGCGTACATGGCGAGGTCGGCGTCCTGGAGCGCGTGCTCGCCCGAGGCGTACTGCCCGCTGGCCAGCCCGAGGCTCGCGCTCACCCGAAGGTCGCGCCCTGCCACCGAGAACGGGACGTCGAGGGCGGCCAGCACCCTCTGGGCCAGCAGCGGTCCATCGGCGGTGGCCTGCTCGCCCTCGACCAGGATGGCGAACTCGTCGCCACCGATCCGCGCCACGGTGTCACCGGAGCGCACACAGGCCCGCAGCCGTTCACCGACGGCGACGAGGAGCCGGTCACCGGCGTCGTGTCCGAGGGTGTCGTTCACCGTCTTGAAGTCGTCGAGGTCGACGAAGAGCACGGAGATCGGGTCCTCGCGACGCTGCTGCAGGGCGTGATCCAGCCGATCGCGAAACAGCGCCCGGTTGGCGAGGGAGGTGAGCGGATCGTGGAAGGCCTGGAACTGCAGCTGCCCCTCCCGCTCCTGCAGCTCCTGGACGGTGTGCTCGAGGTGGCCGGTGAGCTCGCGGTTCTCGAGCAACGTCACGACCTGGCGGGCCACCACGAGCAGGCCGAGGGCGCTGGCGGTGACACCCAGGAACGGGCCGAACCCCGCGTCGGAGACCGATCGGGCCGCGAACACGACCACGGCCGGAACGACGGGGAGGTACGGCAGGGCGACGCTCATCGCCGACCCGCGCGCAGGGCGCGGCTCGGCGGCGGCCTCGGCCCCGGCGCTGCGGTGCCAGGCCGCCGCGGCCAGGAGGCTGAAGGCGAGGGGCCAGCCCAGGTCCGTGACGGGGTCGTCCCCGTAGGTGGCGCGTGCGGTCATGTACGCGAAGGCGCTGTCGGCCGTCGCCAGGGACAGCACCGCCGCCCCGATCAGCGGCAGCGGACCAGACCAACGGTGGCTGCGGCGGGCGATGACGGCCAGCACCACCGAGACGATGACGAGGTCGGCGGCGGGGTAGACGACGGCCAGGACCCGTTCGACGAGGCGCCCCTCGCCGGCCGCGTAGACCACCCCCAGGAAGGTGCCGTAGCTGGCGAAGAGCAGGGCGCTCGTCGTGATGAGCCCGTCCACGACCGCCCGTGCCCGTCCCATCGTGCGCAACGACGACGACGGGAAGGTGAGCACCCCGGCCAGCAGGAAGGGGATGGTCGCGAGGTAGCCCACGTCGGCGAAGCCGGGGTACGGGACGTTCTGGTCCAGCACCACCTCGAACCAGGTCCAGACGGCCTGGCCCAGCCCCCAGCTGAGGGCGGCACCCGCCAGCAGGTACCAGGACGTGCGCTGTCGACCCGTCGACCGACGCCCGGCCCCCACCAGCAGCGGGAAGGCGATGACCAGCGGAACGGCGGCCTGAGCGATGTCGTTGACGGCCGTGACCGACGCCGAGGATCCGGGCGCCACGGCCAGGTAGGCCATGTAGAGGGCGGTGCCGAGGCCGATGGTGCACGCAGTGGCCCACCCACTCCTGCTCGCCGGATCGGACCTGATCTGCACGGCAGATCATCGTCCGTCGCGTGACCGACCTGAACCGTGGGCGCGCGAGACTCGCCCCACATGACCGCCGACGACCTGCGCCTCGGGAGCTTCAGCGAGGACCCACCCTGGATCGTCGACCCCGAGGTCATGCGGTGGCGCCGGGCGGTGCCGGGGCTGCGGGCGGAGATCGCCGACGAGCTCCCGCACCTCACCCGACCCAGCAAGGTGCCACCCGGCCTGCGGGTGATCAGAACCACCCGCATCCTGGGCACCGCCCTCGGCGGGTGGTACCTCGGGGCTCGCCGCCAGGGCGGCTCGGCCTCCAAGGCGGTCTTGTCCCGACGCCTGCGCCAGGCCGCCGAGCGGCTCGGGCCCACCTACATCAAGCTCGGGCAGATCATCAGCTCCGGCGAGGGCATCTTCCCGGAAGAGCTGGTCACCGAGTTCAAGCGCTGCCGCGACCAGGTACCCCCGGAGCCCTTCGCCGTGGTGCGTCCGGTGGTGGAGGAAGACCTCGGCCGCCCGCTCGAGGAGGTGTTCGAGCGCTTCCACCCCGAGTCGCTGGCGGCCGCGTCGATCGCCCAGGTCCACCGGGCCACCCTGCGCACCGGCGAGGACGTGGTCGTCAAGGTGCAGCGACCCGCCGTCGGCAGCCTCGTGCACAAGGACCTGCGGGTGATGGCATGGCTGGCGCCGTTCATGGTCGGTCGCATCCCGATCTCGGCGCTCGCCAACCCGCCCGCGCTCGTCGAGCTGTTCGCCGAGACCATCACCGAGGAGCTGGACTTCCGCATCGAGGCCCAGAACATGCTCGACGTGGCCCGCTCGTTCGCCGAGCTCGGCCAGCGGGGCTACGTCATCCCCCGCCCTCACCCCGAGCTGGTGACGCCGCGAGTGCTCGTGATGGAGCGGCTGGAAGGGTTCAAGTTCGACGACGTGGCCGGCATGAAGAGCGCCGGCGTGGACACCGAGGCCGTGGTGCGCACCGGCATGGTCGGCTTCATGGAAGGAGCCCTGATCCACGGCATCTTCCACGGCGACCTGCACGGCGGCAACCTCTTCGTGCTCGCCGACGGCCGCACTGCGCTGCTCGACTTCGGCATCGTCGGCCGGCTCTCCGAGCCTCGCCGAATGGCCTTCCTACGGCTGCTCATGACGGCAACGGCCAACGACGTGCACGGCCAGCTGGCCGCCCTGCGCGATCTCGGTGCCCTGCCGGTCGACACCGACCTCGAGGCCGTCATCAAGGACCTCGGTCTCGACCGACCCATCGTCGATCCCACCACGCTGTCGGCTGACGAGCTGGTGCAGGAGATCCAGAAGACGGTGAAGGCGCTGCTCGGGATCGGCGCCCGCCTCCCCAAGGAGCTCATGCTCTTCATCAAGAACATGGTGTTCCTCGACGGCGCCGTGGCGACCCTCGCCCCCGACCTCGACATCATCGGCGAGATCGGCCGGGTGTCCATGCACTTTGCGCAGGTCCACGGCGAGCGCATCGCCTCCGAGCTCGGCCTCGGGGCCGACGCCACCTACGAGCTCGACCTCACCGGCGTGAAGTCCAGCTTCGGCCTCGACGAATCGGTGGAGGGCATCTCCTACCGCGACCTGCAGCAGCGGCGCGAGGTCATCCGGGACCGCCTGCAGAAGCGGGGCCGGAAGGGCTGATGCGCCTCGTCATCGCCCGCTGCTCGGTGGACTACGAGGGGCGCCTGTCCGCCCACCTCCCCCTGGCCACCCGGCTCATCATGGTGAAGCAGGACGGCTGCGTGGCCATCCACGCCGACGGCGGTGCCTACAAGCCGCTCAACTGGATGAACGCTCCGAACCGCCTGCAGGAGGCGTCCGGGGAGTGGACGGTCACCAACGCCAAGGGGGAGCGGCTGGTGATCACCATCGACGAGGTGCTCTCCGACAGCGCCCACGACCTCGGCGTCGACCCGGGGCTCCAGAAGGACGGGGTGGAGGCCCACCTCCAGGAGCTCCTGGCGGCCGCGTGCCACGAGATCGAGCTGGGGATGGTGCTGGTCCGCCGGGAGCACCGCACCGAGATCGGGCCGGTCGATCTGCTCTGTCGCGATGCTCAGGGCCGGGCGGTGGCGGTGGAGATCAAGCGGCGCGGCGACATCGACGGCGTCGAGCAGCTGGCCCGCTACCTCGAGTTCATGGAGCGCGACCCGATGCTCCGACCCGTGCGCGGCATGTTCGTCGCCCAGGTCATCAAGCCCCAGGCCAAGGCCCTGGCCGCCACGCGCGGGATCCTCTGCGTGGAGGTCGACTACGACGCGCTGCGCGGGATCGAGCAGGCCCAGACCTCGCTGTTCTGAGGGTCAGGACGTGTAGGTGACGCGACCGGCGTCGATGACGACGCGGCCGTCCTGACCACAGGTCTGGAACACGGCGGAGCCGGCCTCCGCCCAGGCCTTCACCGTCAGCGCCTCGCCCGGCATCACCGGCGAGGAGAAGCGGGCATCGAGGCCGGTGAAGCGGGCCGGGTCGCCGTCGCACAGCGCGTGGAGCAGCGCCCGGCCGGTGAAGCCATAGGTGCACAGCCCGTGGAGGATCGGGCGGTCGAAGCCGCCCATGGCCGCGAACGACGGGTCGGAGTGCAGCGGGTTGCGGTCTCCCGACAGCCGGTAGAGCAGGGCCTGGTCGGTGCGGGTCTGCACGGTGACCGTGTGGTCGGGCTCACGATCAGGAGCCTGGTTCGGCGTGCCCGACGGCCCGCGGTCGCCGCCCCAGCCGCCCTCGCCTCGGATGAAGGCCGACATGCGGGTGGTGAACAGCGGCTCGCCGGTGCTGACGAGGGTGGAGGTGCTCTCGGAGACGACCACCGCGCCCTTGCCCTTGTCGAAGATGCCGGTGATCTCGCTGACGGCCTCCAGCTCACCCTCCACCGGGATCTCCTGGTGCAGTGTGATCCCCTGCTCGCCGTGCACGAGCATGGCCGGGTTGAACGAGCCGATGGAGCCGAAGCCACCGCCCATGGGACCGAGCACCACGGCGATGGTCGGCAGGGCCCGCTGGGGAGTGTCGTTGGTGTTCTCGGTGGTGAACTGCAGCTCGTCG
>JBDSUN010000195.1:0-2935 GCA_039927735.1 Acidimicrobiales bacterium
TCTCAAGCCGGTGCACCGCCGCATCCTCTACGGCATGTGGGCCATGGGCGCCCGCTCGGACCGCACCCGCCTGAAGTGCGCCAAGATCGCCGGCGAGGTCATGGGGAACTACCACCCCCACGGCGACAGCGCCATCTACGACGCCCTGGTGCGCATGGCCCAGCCGTTCTCGCTGCGCCACCCCCTTGTCGACTTCCACGGCAACTACGGCTCGTGGGACGACGGCGCCGCCGCCTCCCGCTACACCGAGAGCCGCCTGGCCACCCTGGCCAACGTCCTCCTCGAGGGTATCGACGAGGACACCGTCGACTTCGTCCCCAACTACTCCAACACCGACGAGGAGCCGTCGGTCCTGCCGGCCCGGTTCCCCAACCTGTTGATCAACGGCAGCCAGGGGATCGCCGTCGGGATGGCCACCAACATCCCGCCCCACAACCTGGGCGAGATCATCGACGCCACCGTCCACCTGATCGACAACCCCGAGGCCACGCCCACCGACCTCATGCGCTTCGTGAAGGCCCCCGACTTCCCCACCGGGGGCTTCATCCTGGGGCGCCAGGGGATCATCGACGCCTACCGCACCGGCAAGGGCTCCATCCGCTTGCGGGCCGTGGCCGAGATCGAGGAGGGCTCGGGCCGCAGCGGCGACCAGATCGTGGTCACGGAGATGCCGTACCAGACGTCCATCTCCGTCTGTGCCGCCCGCATCGCCGAGCTGGTGCAGACGCGCTCCATCGAGGGCATCAGCGACGTCAACGACGAGTCGGCTCGTGGCAAGACGCGCCTCGTCATCAAGCTGAAGAAGGACGCGCCCGGGCTCGTCATCCTCAACAACCTCTACAAGCACACCCCGCTGCAGACGAACTTCGCCGTCAACACGGTCGCCCTGGTCGACGGCATCCCCCGCACCCTCAACCTGGTGCAGGCGCTCCAGGCCTACGTCGAGCACCAGGTGGAGGTGATCCGTCGCCGCACCGAGTACCGGCTGGACAAGGCGCAGAAGGACCTCCACATCCAGGACGGCTACCTCAAGGCCGTCAACGTCATCGACGAGGTCATCGCCACCATCCGGGGCTCGGACGATCGCAGCGACGCTCGCGTGCGACTCATGTCGGCCCCGTTCGAGTTCTCCGACGTGCAGGCCGAGCACATCCTCGACATGCCCCTCGGGCGCCTCACGCGCCTGGCGCGCGTCGACCTCGAGCAGCGCATCGCCGAGCTCGGTGTCGCCATCAGCGGGTTCGAGGCCATCCTCGGCGACGAGGGCGTGCTGCGCACGGTCATCAAGGAGGAGCTGGCCGAGGTCCGCGAGCGCTTCGCCGACGAGCGCCGCTCCACGATCACCTTCGATCCGGGCGACATGAACATCGAGGACCTCATCGACGACGAGGAGCTCGTCGTCACCCTTTCGGCCAAGGGCTACATCAAGACGGTGCTGGCCGACGCCTTCCGGTCCCAGGGTCGGGGCGGCCGAGGGGTGGCCGGTGCCAAGCTCCGCGACGAGGACTACGTCAGCCACATCCTCACCACCACCGCCCACGCCTACCTGCTGTTCTTCTCGAACCTGGGCCGCGTCTACCGGCTCAAGGCCCACGAGATCCCGAAGAAGGAGCGCACGGCGCGCGGCACGGCCATGCCCAACCTGCTGCAGCTCCAGCCGGGTGAGCACATCCAGACGATCATCGACACGCGGGACTACGAGACCAACCGGTTCCTGTTCTTCGCCACCAAGGCCGGGCAGGTCAAGAAGACCAAGTTCAACGAGTACGACTCGTCCCTGCGCACGGGCATCATCGCCATCAACCTGCGCGGCGGCGACGAGCTGGTGAAGGTCATCCCCACCAACGGTGGCGACGACATCCTGATGCTGTCGAAGCTCGGCCAGGCCATCCGCTTCTCCGAGGACGACGTCCGGTTCATGGGCCGGGCGGCGGCCGGCGTGCGAGGCATGAAGCTGCGCAGCGGCGACGAGGTCGTGAGCCTCGACACCTGCCGGGACGACGTGGCCATGCTCATCGTCACGGACGCCGGCTATGGCAAGCGCACCCAGCTCGAGCACTTCAACGTCCAGGGGCGGGGCGGGCAGGGCGTGCGGGGCATCAAGCTCACGGCCAAGAAGGGCTTCGTGGTGGCCGCCTTCATGGTGGGCTTGGATGACGAGGTCTTCGTGGTCAGCTCCAGTGGCACCCTCATCCGGATGGAGGTGCGCGGCATCTCCTCCCAAGGCCGTGACGCCACCGGCGTGCGGGTGATGAACCTGGACGCCGGGGAGACGGTGGCCTCCGTCGCACCGGTCCTTTCGGCCGACGACGACACCGCCTAGCCTGCAAGACGAATTCCCCCGTTGCGGAGGGGCGCGCCGCGCCCCTAGATCGGGGAGGTCGTCGTGGCAGGACGGGTCGTTGGAGGGCGGCGGGACGTGGGCCAGGCGGTGCCGCTGGTGCTGGCGGTCGTCGCGCTGGCCGTGGTGGTGCTGCTGACGCTGGTGCCACTGGCGCAGGGTGCGCGGGAGCGCGCGGCGGCCCGCACCGCCGCTGATGCGGCCGCTCTGGCAGGGGTGGCCGAGGGCGAGGAGGCGGCCCGGGACGTGGCGGCGGCCAACGGCGCCACGCTGGTCGGCTGGCGGGCCGACGGGTCCGATGTCTGGGTGGAGGTGACCCTCGGTGAGGCCCGAGCTCGCGCCAAGGCTCGTCGTGATCCATGACGACGGTGCGTCGGTGCGCTGAGGGGCCTGCCCTACACTCGCCCCGATGTCCCCCGACGAGCCACGCGTGGCGCCGCCACGCGAGCCCTGGCCGGCGGAGGACACCGGGAGGACCCCGCGGTTCCGTCCCGAGGCCGAGCGAGTCGAGGACGCTGCGCCCCATCGCGATGAGACCGCGACGGCGGAACCGGCGTCGCGGTCCGAGGTGGCCGCCCCCCCCACCGCCCCCCG
>JBDSUN010000196.1:0-9796 GCA_039927735.1 Acidimicrobiales bacterium
GAGACCGACCGCTGGAAACAGCGGCACGGCGCCCCGGTCCGATCCCACGGGGCATCGACGCCCTCGACGTCGAACGCCGCCGAGCCTGGAACGCAGCCGCCGGCCGGCAACGGACCGGGACCGCCCCCCGCCACACCCGCTCCACCGGCACCGCGGCACGGTCGAAACGGGCCCGCTACGCCCTCTGGAAGAACCCCGAAGACCTCACCGAACGCCAACAACACGAACTCGACTGGATCGCCAAGACCGACCCGAAGCTCTGGCGGGCCTACCTCCTCAAAGAAGGACTCCGCTACGTGTTCGCCGTCCGCGGCGACGAAGGCAAAGAAGCCCTCCGACGCTGGCTCATCTGGGCGAGACGGTCACAGCTCCCCGCCTTCGTCGACCTCCACCGCAAGATCACCGCCCACCGCGACGCCATCGACGCTGCCCTCGAACACGGCCTCTCCAACGCCCTCGTCGAATCCACCAACACCAAGATCCGACTCCTCACCCGCATCGCCTTCGGGTTCCACAGCCACCAACCCCTCATCGCCCTCGCCCTACTCGCCCTCGGCTCCCACCCACCCCGACTCCCCGGCCGATGACCCACGGATCAAGCAGAAGAGCGACCTATGGGTCGCCGCGGGTGCTGGAGGATCTGCGCTAGGACGGGGAGCGGGTCTCGAAGAAGACCGTCATCGACTCGATGGCCGTCAGGGGCTGGTGGCTCGACTGACCCGTCGTCGTCGTGGCCTGACCCGCCCGGACAAGGCCGCCAAGCCGCTTCCGGACCTGGTGAGGCGCAACTTCACGGCCCCGGCGGTCAACGTGGTCTGGTGTGGGGACCTGACCGAGATTCCCACTGCGGAGGGCAAGCTCTACCTGGCCACTGTCGAGGACCTGGGTTCCCGCCGGCTGCCGGGGTTCGCGTTGAGTGAGCACCACGACGCCGCCGTCGCGGTGGCCGCGATCAGAATGGCTGCTGCGGTGCGGGGCGGCAACGTCCGGGGGGTGGTGTTCCACTCCGACAAGGGCTCGGAGTACACCGCCGGGGACTTCGCCGAGGTATGCGCCCGGCTCGGGATCACCCAGTCGATGGGCCGGGTCGGCTCGGCCCTGGACAACGCCGCGGCCGAGAGCTTCAACTCGACTCTCGAGTGGGAGCTGCTCTCCCGGCGATCCTTTGCAACCAAGGACCAAGCCCGCCAGGAGGTCGCCACCTGGATCGACCGGTACAACACGACCCGACGACACAGCACCTGCGAGATGCGCTCACCGATCCAGTTCGAAGCCATCCTCGCCGCCCGAGCCGCCCACACCGCCGCCGAGGCCGAACCTGGCCAGGCAGCCTGAAACATGGCCGCTCAGATCGCCGCAGAGCCCTCGACGACATCGAGTGGCACCACCCTGCGACCGATGAGAGGCTCAACCACCTAAACGGAAGCCTCCACGCTCAGGTGGGAAGCCCACCCGTTGCTTGCGCCGGTATCGTGGTGGGCGAGGATCTCGGTGCGCCACGTCTTGCCGAGCGAGCGGATCTCGGGGACGGGCACTACGACGGTCGGATCAGCCACGTCGCCGTTCACTTCCGGCGCGGTCGATCGAGTCGGCGGCTTGTTTCGATGGCCTGGTAAATGTATCGCCAGCGCTCTTGGGTGCGGGGGACTTCGCCTCGGAACTCTATGGAGGCGAGCATCAGGACGTCCGCCTCGGGAAGTCCGTCGTCCTCGGCGAATTGTCGGAGCGTGTCGGGCACGGCCGGTTGGGCAGGCCCGAGGAGTTTGCGACCGAGGATGTCGGACATGGTGACGCCGAGGGCTTCTGCGAGGGCGTAGAGGGTTTTGCCGGAGGGTCGCGCCTCGGTGGCGTCAGATTCGAGGCGGTGGACGTATCCCTTGGAGACGCCGGCTTTGGCGGCGAGGGCGGACAGGCTCAGCTCGGCGTCGTCGCGGAAGCGTCGGATGCGGGCGCCGATGCCTGAGAAGTCGTCGCGGCCCTCCTCGGGGACCTGATCAGTGGGTGTGGCGGGCGATGACGAGTACTCGTTCACGGTGCGCTCCTTCACTGTCGACGAATGGGTAGTGGCGGGCGTGGAGCTCGACGGGCCCGACGGGTTGTCTGGTGAGGTCGTCGAGGTCTGCGAAGCCGTCGACTGAGATGCCGTCGAGGCACTGGTTTAGGACGTGGTCCTTGCCGATGGACTTGTGGACGGGCATGTAGGGCCAGGTGCCGTTGGTGAGTGTGGAGGTGACGCGCAGCTTGGGTTCACCGGCCGGATCTCGGGGCTTGGTGGTGAGCTCCATACGGATGAGGAGGCTTGGCTCGGGCCATAGCGTGATGAACCGCCGGGCCGCGGCCTCGAGGCTGGCGTCGCAGTCAAGGGCGAGGTCCGAGACAGCATCGAGGTCGAAGGAGGCCTGGGTGATGGCCGAGCGCACGTATCGCGCCGGCATGAGAAGCTCGCTGGCGACGATGTCGCAAAGCACTTCGTTCGGCTCCCGACGGCCTCGGGTGGACATCGGCGTGCAGCGGTATTGCGTTGCGTGTCGATAGCCGGGCAGGAAGGTGTGGGCGACTTCGTGGAGGATGGTGAAGCGCTGCCGTCCTGGGCTGTCGGTGCTGCGCACGCGGATGACGAGTTGGTCCTTGTCGGTGAGGAGGCAGCCGGCCCAGCCGAGTGGTGATCGTTCGATGCGGTGGATGCCTTGGTAGGAGGCGATCATCCCGGGTTCGACAGGCGGTTCGAGGTCGAGCAGGTCGACGAGCTCGGTCGCGATGGCGACTACGAGCTCTTCGTCGGTCGCGTGCGGCAGGCGGAGGCGCGCTTCTTCGAGCAGGGAGCTCATGGCCATCGTTCCTGGTAACGGTACTGCTGTTTGTGAGCGCGAACGGGATGGCGGGCCGTCAGGTCGTGAGGGTGGTCAGGTTGAGGCCGTGAAGGTCAGCGGTGAGGCGGAGTCGGCGAACGGATCGGCACAGGCAGGTCGCCGAGCGTGGGATGTGCGCGTCGAGATAGGCGTGCTGTGGCGCGTAGGGGTTCTCACGGTATTGGATGGCGGGCCCGTTGGGGCCGAGAGCATACGGTGCCGCCGCTGGCATGCTGCGCTTGAGGGCTTCTCCGGCGAGCAGGACACCGGCCAGGGCGGTGACGAACGGTGCGGCCACGGCGACCGCGGTGCCGGCAGGGGTGGTGATCCGGGTCTCGCCATAGAGGATCTCGGCTTCGTAGAGCTCGTCGAGGGTCAGGCCCGCATAGCGGGCGAGCGCGCCGGGCCTGAGGCCTCGGTGCCGTTCGACGTGGCGGAGGTGTTGGTCATCCAGCGGCGTGCGGCGGACGCGCGCTTCGTTGACAAGGCGCTGGTCGAGGCCGGTGCCATCGGCGATGAGCCGGTTCTTGATCGCAGTGGCGTCGAGGACCTGGGGCATGTGGAGGCAGCACATGCAGGGACCCGATCCGGTGCGGTGCCCCGAGATGACAACCAGGTCGTTTCCTACGGCTGCGTTGAGGACCTCGAGGGGGAGGGCGTCCTGGATGAGTTCGCGGGACTCGCGGCTGTCCACCGCGACGAGAAGCAGGGGCAGCATCGGCGGGTCTGAGTGGTCGGCCTCCCAGGTCGTGATCGTCCCTACGTGCGCGTCGACGAGGAGCCCGTGGTGGACGGCGAGCGCGCGCTTGACTTCCTCAGCCTTGGCCTCTTCGCGGGCGGCGGCCGTGGCGGTGGCGAGGATCGCGCGATACGGGTTGGTCATATCGAGGTGCTGGGGATCGCACACGCTGAGGTGCCCGACCAGGTGGGGCTCATAGGCGAGGGCATAGGCGAAGGCCCCGCCCACTGATCCACCGCCGACGAGCAGCCCATCGAGCTCGCCGGGTTCGCCCGGATCGGGGTCGTCGATCGGTGTACCACTAGAGCGCAGCGTAAGTGCGCTGCTGTAGACCGCGTCGGCGAGCGGTGGCGCCTCGAAGACCGGAGCAAGGAGCATGGCCGACAACCGCGAGGCGGCACGGCAGGCCGCGCTGAGTGGACCAACCGCCGTGTCTCGACGGGGCGGAACGAGATGAGACGGGGTTGGCCCGACGTAGCTCTGCCACTCGCTGGCATCGACATACATATCAGCGTCGGTACCGTCCGCGCCGATCTGCACGGTGAAGGTCGTCTCGGCAGGCTCGGCGGCCTGGAGGGGTGACCGTTCCCGGGTGGCGCGAAGCCGCTGACCGACGGTGAGCGGGCCGGGCGGGAGCCCTGCCGCGCAGGGCGTGTCCTGGTCGATCGCGATGTCGAGGCGTGGGAACACACGACCGAGGAGATCGACCAGCCCGTAGAGAAGCACCTGGTGGCGCCACTCCGTGACCTCGCCGGCGATCCGAACGGTCGGCTCGTCCAGGAGTCGAAGCACGTCAGCGACGTCGGCGTCCTCGACGCCGGTGAGGAAGCGGACTCTCGGATCGGTCATCGGATTTCGACCCTCTCGTGGGTCTCGACAGCGGTAAGGCGTCGCCATTTGTGGTCGGCGGCGAGGACGTGCACGCCACAGTGAGTCAGGTGGATGCCGGTCGCTGCGAAGAACGGGACGACCACGGACAGTGCGCCTGGGTGCGCGACGACGAGGTTGGCGTCGTCGACGGCCGAGTGGTTCACGTCATCGTTGCCGTGGGTGTGGAGGCGCGCGAGCACGATCTCGCCGTCGGTGAGCGATATGATCAACGCCGTCAGTCCGTCTTCGGTGAGCGTGACGGCCAGGCCAGCAGCGGTGGCGTGCGCGAGCTGCTCGGGGCGATAGGCGCGAGTGACGTGAACGGTTGTCTCGCCCACGACGCGACCGATCCACAGAACCGAGCCTTCAAAGCCCTCGCGGCCCGGCTCGGCGAGCAGCTCGGTGGTGTCGGCGACCAGGGCGGCCGGGATCACGAAGTGGGTGCGGTTGGGATCGAGAGTGGTCATGCTGCGCCGTGCCAACGGACTCGGAGATCGGTGAGCAGCTCGACCACGACGACGTGCAGGGGAAGGGCATCTCGCCAAGCAGCCCACGAGTCGTCTTCGTGTTGTTCGTGGGAGTGGTACTCGCGCAGGCCGCGGCGGCAGAAGAACGGCCGGTGGTAGATCGGGTGGTCGTTCACGATCCCGCCACCTGCAAACGAGGTGGGCCATTCCTCGGCCGGCAGCGGGTCACCCGATTCGCGACGGAGGGTCGCGATCGGTGGAAGGAGGTCGTAGCTGTCGAGTTCGAGGTGCAGAACGAGCCGTCGGATCCTCGACCGTCCGATGATCGGGATTCTCTGCGGCCGGGTGAGAGGCGAGCCGTCGGGTAGCAGCAGCGTCGAGCGGGCGGCAACGAGTTCGGTCTCGTGCTCGTCATGATCAAAGGTGATGTCGAGCTTCAGGCTCTCGGCGTCCAACCGAACCTCGGTCACCCCATGATCACCGTCGTCCTCGAGGCGGGCACGCAGATCGGCCACGCTCTGCACGACGTGGGACCGGACGAGGCTGGGATGCATCAGCCGTCCTGGGGTTGTGCCGCCTGCAGGATCAGGACGTCGCCATCGACGAGCCCGACGTCCTCGAGCTTCTCGCTCAGGGTGAGCACGACCCCGTCGCGTGCCCGCTTCAGCAGGTACGGCCCGGCGGGCAGGTTCAGGCGCTTGAGCGCCTCCTCGTAGACCTTCTCGGCTCGGTTGTTCTTGTTCCATCGATCGGTGAACGAACCGGAGGTCGACTGCACCGTGAGATCGAAGAACGGATCGTTCTTGGCCATCGCTGACTGTTCCTTTCCGACACGACTGTGTTCCCGAAAGGGAACGATAGCAGCCAAGTGCCGCACACGCCGATCCGAGTCCGATTCACAGTGGCCATGGGTGCGCGATGACACTTGCTTCAGCCTGATGCGCTCGACCTGTCGTTCGGCGCGCTGGCGGCGGCGCTGGAGGTGCTTCACCCCGATCTCCAGCTAGGGTGGCCAGCCACAAGGATCCCGTGGCGTCGACGTGCGTCCGTGGCGCTCGCGACGAAAGAGGAACCGCTTCGACGTAGGGCGAAGTCAGAGGGACGTCGTCAAGGTCGAGAGCGAGTGGCAATGGAGTCGACGGAAGCCGAGCAACATCGAGTCGCCCTACTTAACCGCCTTGCGGAGCAGACCGAGCACAAAACGAACGCTTACGTAAACCTTCGAGAGGTCGGTCCCACGCTTGGTCTAACCCTCGAGCAGATCGTGGCCGCACATCGGTGGCTGAGGGACCATGGCTTGGTTGGCGACGCGGCCACGGGGATGCAATGCGTTCACCTGACCGACGAGGGGCTCGAGCGGGCGCGCCAGATCGCTCGGCATCCGGATGAGCAGTCCCCTGGGATGGCTGCACCCACCAGCGTCACTTACAACATCGGCTCCGTCCATAGCCTGCAGCACGGCACCACCGACTCGACGCAGCACGCCACATCCGTTCTCAAGGCGCCGCCCGCTGACGGTTTCCTTCGCGGGGTGTCGGTCCAAGCGGTCGGCGGGACCGTCGCCGGAATCGCGCTGGTGTTCATCGCTGCCCTGTTTACCGACTGGTTCGGCCTGGGATCTGGTGACTCCAGCTCACCGGGTACCGAGACGACGCCAACAACGAACAGGAGCGTGAGCTCCCGGACCTGCAGGGGTTCGTAGCGTGTGCAGAAGCGCAATGCCTCTCGCTCACGATCACGAACACAGTCGAGGCCGGCCGAGACCTAGGCGTGTACGTCATCTCAAGTCCGTATGGCGACGCCTGACCGGCGTGTTCTCTGGCTCGACGATCTATGCGGTCTGCCTGGTGTCGGACGGCCTGGAGGGAGCACCCAGCGAGCAACGCTGGGTCAAGTCATCATTCGACTTCGTGCCTGGCGACGTGGCGGCCGACGGCAGCTTCTCCAACCCTCCCGCCAGCGAGATGGGCGGCCAGCGTGGCCGGCAGAATCAGCCCGGCGTTGGCCACCGCACGGTCGTCATCGAAGACGGTCGGTTAGGTGACACCTGTGTCGACACGTCGTTGCGAGCCACCTGGGGCGGTAGCGGCGGCCCTGAGAGCCGCTCCGTTGTGTGCGGGTGTTTGAGTGCGGGGGCCCCGACCCATCGTCTCGGGGCCCGGAGGCCAACAGACCGAACGCGTGCACCCGAGACAATTTCGGTCGCGGTGCAGCAATCACCACGTAGGATCCGCGAGGACGGTGATTGCCGCGAACGCGGCGAGTGACCACGCTTCGAAGGGTCGCCCGGCTCGGCGGGCAGAGTTGGGGCCGCGAGCGCGCTCGGTGAGGAGTAGGATCAGTAGGCCGGCCATGAGGAGAAGGTGGTGGTGGCCGACGGCCATCGCCGCCATAACGGGGCCGCAGGTTATGAGGCATTGCCCGCCAGCTCGCCACCCTGCAGCGACACAGTCCTGGTCAGCGGCGTGCCCTCGAGCCGCGCCGAGCCGCAGGGTGCCGCAGCGCCGCAGTACCCGGCTCCTTGGTCCCGCGGTCTGCCACGCCGCCGCGGCCACGAGGGCCGCGGCCACCGCCGGTGTCGAGGGGTGGGCGTGTCCGGTCCCGTTGAGAACGGCGACAATGACGAGTCCGAGGACGGCCCACACGGCGAGGTACCCGAGGAGAAAGGCTCCCATAGCGCGGTGGCGACGGTGCCACAGGCTTCGATGGGCGAGCCGGCCGGCTTGTGGCGCGACAACCGGCAGCATCATGGCGAAGACCATGAGCATCCAGCCGCTCCAGGCTCCTGCCCAGAGTCCCACGCCGTTCGCCGGGCGGGCACCTTTGGAGTACGTGGAATGGGCGACAAGCACAACCGCGCCCCACGCAGCGATGCCGTACACCCAGGTCTCTGGATGCCTGACAGCGATTCGGCGAGCGAAAACCGTCGCTGTCATGGCGTGCTCAAGTGGTGACCACAGCGACCCGGGCAGCGCGGAGGTCCGCGGGAATCGCCGCCATCGAGTCGAGTTCGGCACCCTCCTGGTAGTCGACGGGCTCGGGGATCACGGGTTCGAACGTGACGTTGACCCGGTTGGGGTCCCACTGCCCTTCATTGGCCAACACGTCGCGCACCCGTGTTATGTCGAGCACGGACGTGATTCCGGACCCGTCGTGCACGTCGTCGCTCATTGACGCCTCGATCATGCCGAAGGTGGACACGGACCCGGCCCGAAGCTCGGGGTGGTCCGATGGCGAATCACCCGAGGGCACGTTGAGGTAGACGTCGTAGACGGCCGCGCCGATCGTGCCGGTGATCCCCTCGATCCGAAGGAACACGCGGCCGTCGCCCGCGTCAGCACCGGCGCCGAGTCCGAAGTCGACGGGCTGGTCGAGCTCGACCGGCACTGGTTGGGTCGAGCTGAGTGCGACGTCGGGCGTGGCCCCGAGCGTTTGGGGTGCAAGCGGATTGGTCATGTCGACTCCTCCGAGCCCGATGTCGGGTCCGCCACCCGCAGGTACGGGCATCGGCGCGACGCCCCTGGGCGCCGTGGTTTTCTCGTACTCGTACCCCAAGGCGACGGTGTCGAGCACTTCACCGACGCTCCAGGTGACGTCTCCCCCGGTTGCGGCGGGGAATGAGAACTCGGTGTCGAACCACGCCGGGTCGCCAGTGGGGTTGAGGTTCGCCGGGTCGAGGTCGAGCCAGACCTGCCACATCCGGTCAATGTTGGCGTGGTGAAGCCAGAACACCGGGTCCAGCCCGGCGGTCAGGAATGACCCCATCCAACCGCGGCGCACTGGTTCGCCAGCTTGGTTGTAGTCGTTCCCGACAAGACCATGGACCGCCCCGTGCGGGGCGTCCTCGAGGAGTCCTCGCTCGCCACCGCTGAAGCTCGGAGTGGATCGCTCACCGCCACCGAAGGTGGTGGTCCCGGCCGGTGTGCTGAACACATCGGCGTTCAAGGCGTCGGTCACAGAGGGGGCGAGGCCGCCAGGTAAGGGGTCACCGCGATTGGCCCGGAAGGATCGGTTGGTGGTGTGCAGGTCGTTCCCGGCGGCGATGTCGCGGAACGCAGGCGGCAGGATCGACGTGGCCGGGTCGTCCGGATCGAGTGCGTACCAATACGGCAGCGACCACCCGTCGTCGTCGAGGACGTCCTGGACGATCAGCTCGAAGGCCGCCAGGTACATGCGGTGCCAGGGAAGGAAGAACCAGCTCCCGTGCTGGCAGTTCGACCACATAGGGTTCGAGGTGTCGGCGTCGCCAGCGGCGTTCGCGATGCCGTGGATGGCAGCGAGGAACCGCCACCCTCGCGGCTCGACCGGCTGCCCGGTCGGCGGGTCGAGCCCGCGAAGCAGGCCCACGGCGCGTTCGTAGGCGACGAGGGCGTCGGGCCAGTCGCCTTCGCCGTGGGTGAGGTTCCAGACGTCCATGCGGGTGCGGGTCATGATGTCCCTTCGGGGGCGGCTCTAGACGGTGATCTCGAACGACGACCTCTTGTCGTCGAGGACTCGAACGGAGATGCCCGTGTGCTTGTCGGCCGCGGTCGTCGCCACGCGAATGGCGGCGCGTAGGGCCTTGCGTCGGCTGGCCAGTGTTCGCGCAGGTGACGAGTTGAACCAGAGCTTGAAGGGCCGCGGGTCAAGGTCGCGTCGCGTCTCGATGATCGTCTTCACGACCGATGGGTCGGGGTTGCCGCTGGCGCCATCACCACAGAACACATAGTGATCGGCCAGCACCTGCTCGGCAAAGACCTTCGAAAGGTTGTGCTCAGACCCGTGGTGCTGCACCTTGAGGACATTGATCCAGGCTGGACCCGCGTCCAACCGGCCCGCAGCGTCAAGTCCCTCGAGGAGCTCCTCCTCGTTGGCGTCCCCGGTCAGCAGGC
>JBDSUN010000197.1:0-2590 GCA_039927735.1 Acidimicrobiales bacterium
GGCGTCAACATCTATCCGGCCGAGATCGAGGGCGAGATCCTGGCGCATCCCGGAGTGGGCGATGTGGCGGTGTTCGGCGTGCCCGACGATGACATGGGTGAGCAGATCAAGGCCGTCGTCGAACCGGCCGCTGGCATCGTCCCGGGTGACGAGCTGGCCGCCTCGATCATGGAGCACCTGGCCGGTCGTCTAGCCAAGTTCAAGTGGCCCAAGTCGATCGACTTCTCCGAGGAGCTCCCGCGCGAGCCCACCGGCAAGCTCCTGAAGCGCCAGCTCCGCGACCCCTACTGGGCGGGGCACGACCGGGCGATCTGACCGGCGGCCTCAGCCGAGGTGGTCGCACAGGAGGTGACAGGCCGTCTCGAGCTCGTCGCCGACCCAGCTCAGATCGCCGACCCCGTTGCTCCAGGCGACCAGGCAGGAGAACCACACGTGCCCCAGCACCTTGGCGACGGCCGCCTCGGTGACAGGATCGACGTCCTCGGGGAACGCCCGCAGCATGACCCGTTGCATCACCTCGGTGGTGGCCGTCGATGCGCCGCCGGCCTCCCGGTCGTCCGACGTCAGCGCGGTGATCACCGCCTCGGCCAGCTTGGGCTGGCGCTCCATGGTCGCGACCCCCCGGCGCAGCACGTCGTACACGCGCTCCGCGGTCGTCTCGCCGAGCGGTGCCCGCATGGTGACTCGGCGCTCGAGGTCCTCCATCCACTCGACCATGGCCGCCGCCAGCAGGGCGTCCTTGGAGGGGAAGTAGCGATAGATCGTGCCGAGGGCGACCTCGGCGGTGGCCGCGACGTCACGCATCTGGACGGCGTCGTAGCCGCCCTCCGCTCCGAGGTGCAGGGCCGCCAGCAGCACCCGCTGGCGCCGGGCCGCCTGGCTCTTCGTGAGGGCGTCCGCCGTGGTGGCCATCGCGCCAGGTTAGAACAGGTTCTAGTCCTGCGACCCGATCTGGACGGCCGCCCGCTCGGCCACGTGCGGGCCGAGCACGTTGGCCCGGACGTGGTGGTGGTCGGGGTGCTCGTCGTAGGCCCGCCACCCGTCTACGTCGGCGAAGCTGGCCACGATCCCGAAGTCCCAGCGCCCCTCCCCCAGCACCAGATCGGACCCGTGCCGGTAGTCCTCGAGGGTGGGGACCTTAGCCGGCAACCCCTCGAGCTCGACCTCGATGGCGGCGACATCGGCGGCGGTGGTGCCCTCCTTCCACCGGAAGACGACGATGTGCTGGACGGTCACCGTCAGCTCGTGAGGGTGTCGGCCAGCTCGGCCTCCACAGCAGGGGTCGAGGCGCCGCGCCGCGCCCAGAGGGTGGAGAGGAAGCGCTCGACGCCTTCGATCACCCTGGCGGTGCGAGCGGACGGGAACACCTCAAAGGCGTGCTGGGCACCCTGCATCTCGGCGTAGAGCACGGGCTCGTCGGACACCTCCCTGAGGCGATCCACGAAGGTGCGGGCATCCTCCACCGGAGCCAGCGTGTCCTTGTCTCCGTGGATCACGAAGAACGGGGGCGCATCCGAGCGGACGTGGACCACCGGCGACATGGCCTCGAACTTCTCCGGCTCGTCGGCCAGGAAGGCCTGCATCACGATCGGCTCGAGGAACTTGGTGAAGATCTCCGGGTTGCCGCCGAAGATCCCCCCGTCGGTGAAGTCGTAGATCCCGTAGAACGGCACCGCCGCGGCCACGCTGGTGTCGGCGTCCTCGAAGCCCGGCTGGTAAGCGGGGTCGTTCACGGTCAGGCTCATCAGCGCCGTGAGGTGCCCACCCGCCGAGCCGCCGGTGACGCAGATGAAGTCGGGGTCGATCCCGTAGTCGGCCGCGTGCTGCTTGATCCACGCCAAGCCGCGCTTGAGGTCGATCAGGTGCTCGGGGAGGGCGACGCCGGGACTCATCCGGTAGTTCACGTTGAAGCCCACCCAGCCCTGGGCGGCCATGTGGTTGAGCAGCGGCAAGCCCTGCTCCCGCTTGTCGCCGAGCACCCACCCCCCACCGTGGATCTGCATGAGCGCCGGTCGGAGCGCCCGACCGGCCGGCACCGGTGCGCTCGGCAGGGTGACGTCGAGCCGGAGGTGCTTGCCGCCGATGCGGGCGAACTCGATGTTCCGCCGACGACTCACGCCCTTGCGGCGGTTGAGCAGGAACGGGAAGACGACATGGCTGCGCGGGAAGCTCGGGGCATCCGCATCGTGCTCGAGGTCGGTGAGAGCCCCTTGCATCGACACGACGGTGCGGCGGGTGGTGACGCCGATGGTGACGAGGATCACGCCGGTGAGGACCATGAGGACGAGGCCGACGATGCCGACGGGCTGGTCGAGCGCACCGCTGCTGACCAACAGCGCCGTGAGCGCGGTGCCGATGACGAGGTGGTGCCAGACGAGCTCGATGGTGATCCACGAGGCGAAGAAGCTCCACAGGAAGACGATCGGCGGCTGCTTGCGAGGGGCGAGGGCGTTGACGGAGTACAGGATGCCGAGGCCGCCGAGCACGAGGAGGAGCCAGCTCATGGGGACAGTGTGTCGCTTGGCGCCTCAGCAGGTGAAACCGGTCGAGTTGCTGAACGAGGCGGCGTGGAACGACTCTCCGACCCGTC
>JBDSUN010000198.1:0-12142 GCA_039927735.1 Acidimicrobiales bacterium
TGGTACATCGGCGAGCCCTCCGACGAGGCGCCGCGCATCGAGATCGAGATCGTGATGCGGATCCAGCGGCTGGCGTCCATGCCAGACGTGAAGCCCGTGCTGGCCGTCCTGCCCGAGACGAGCCCGCCCATTGGCGCCGAGCGTCTGGAGCGCTCCTCCCCTAGCGTCGAGATCTCCTTCAACAAGGAGCTCGAGGCCGAGGACTGGGCCCTCGAGATCAGCTACGAGGGCGGCTACGAGCTCGACGAGGCCACCCTCGCCGACGGCTCGATCCTGGACGACCACTTCTCCGCCATGGGCGGGTGGATCGCCGGCACCCTGGTGCGCCTCGGCGACCTGAAGCTCGACTTCCTCCCCGCCGACGAAGAGGGGTAGCCCCGGTAGCGTGGGCCGATGAGAACGGCGCCCACCCTCGAGCAGCTGCGACGAGCGCCGAAGGTGCTGCTCCACGATCACCTCGATGGCGGCCTGCGACCGGCCACCGTCATCGAGCTGGCTCGAGAGACGGGCTACACGGGGCTCCCCACCACCGACGAGGCCGAGCTCGCGCGCTGGTTCACCGAGGGCGCCGCCCGCCAGGACCTCGTGCTGTACCTCGAGACGTTCGACCACACCGTCGGCGTGATGCAGACCAAGGACGCTCTCATCCGGGTGGCCCAGGAGTGTGCTGAGGACCTCGCCGACGACGGCGTCGTCTACGCCGAGGTGCGCTTCGCCCCCGAGCAGCACCTGCTCGACGGCCTCACCCTCGACGAGGTCGTCGAATCCGTGCTGGAGGGGGTCCGACTCGGATCAGCCGGCACCACCCTGACCATCGGCACCATCGTCACCGCCATGCGCCACGCCGCCCATTCCACCGAGATCGCGGAGCTGGCCGTGCGCCACCGCGACGCCGGTGTGGTCGGCTTCGACATCGCCGGCAGCGAGGCCGGAAACCCGCCCACCCGGCACCTCGACGCCTTTCAGCTCGTGGCGGCGGAGAACTTCCACATCACCATCCACGCCGGCGAGGCCTTCGGGCTCCCCTCCATCTGGGAGGCCGTGCAGCTGTGCGGGGCCGAGCGCCTCGGGCACGGCGTGCGCATCGTGGACGACATCCAGGTGGATGACGACGGGCGGGCCACCCTCGGCCGGCTGGCCAGCTTCGTGCGCGACCGCCGGGTGCCACTGGAGATGTGCCCGACGTCCAACGTCAACACGGGCGTGAGCGACTCGATCGCCGACCACCCCATCGGCCTGCTGGCCCGCCTGCGCTTCCGGGTGACCGTGAACACCGACAACCGCCTGATGAGCGGTGTCTCGCTGACCTCGGAGATGGCGGCCCTCGTAGACGCCTTCGGCTACGGCTGGACCGACATCGAGTGGTTCACCCTCAACGCCATGAAGAGCTCGTTCTGGCCCTTCGACCAACGGCTCCGGATCATCAACCAGCAGATCAAGCCCGCCTACGCCCAGCTCCGAGCCAGCGGCGTCTGACCCTAGAGGCCGTCGAGGATGGCTCGGGAGGCAGAGCAGCCCAGGCGGGTGGCGCCAGCGTCGACCATGGCCAGCGCCGTCGTTGCGTCGCGGATGCCGCCGCTGGCCTTGATGCCGAGGCGGCCACCGACCGTCGCCGCCATGAGGGCCACCGCCTCCACGGTGGCGCCGCCGGTGGGGTGGAAGCCGGTGGAGGTCTTGACGTAGTCGGCGCCGGCCGCCTCCGCGACCCGACAGGCTTCGGCGATCTCGTCGTGGGAGAGGGCGGCCGTCTCCAGGATCACCTTGAGCGTGGCGGTGCTGGCCGCCCGCACGGCTCCGATGTCGTCGCCCACCGCTCGCCAGGCCACCGCCTTGACCAGACCGAGGTTCACGACCATGTCGAGCTCGGTGGCGCCAGCATCGACGGCGACCTCGGCCTCGTGGGCCTTGACGGCCGGCTGGTGGGCGCCGCTGGGGAACCCGATGACCGTGGCGATCCCGATGCCCGGCCCGAGGCCGGCGGTGATCGGCAGGTGGGACGGGGACACGCACACCGCCTCCACGCCCAGGTCCGTTGCCTCCTCGCAGAGGGCGATCACCTCGTCGGCGGTGGCCTCGGGCTTGAGCAGGGTGTGGTCGATCATGGCGGCGAGGGTGGCTCGGTCCATCGGCTGCCATCATGCCCCCATGCAGGTCACCGTCGTCGACCATCCCCTCGCTGCCCAGCTCCTCACCCGGCTGCGGGAGACCACCACCGACCGGGCCGGCTTCCGACGGGCCATGGACGACTTGTCCGGCATCCTCGTGTACGAAGCGACCCGGGGCATCGAGGTGGAGGCCATCGACATCGCAACGCCGATGGGCCCCACCACTGGCACGCGCTTGCGTCGGCCACCGCTGGTGGTGCCGGTGCTGTGGGCCGGGCTCGGGATGCTGGGCGGCGTCCTCCGTCACCTCCCCGAGACGGACACGGGTTTCATCGGCGTCGCCCGCAACGAGGCGACCTTCGTCCCGGAGCCCTACATGAACTCGGTGCCCGACGAGCTGGGGGGGCGCCCGGTGCTGGTGCTCGACCCGATGCTGGCGACCGGTGGCTCCATGGAGCACAGCTGCCGGATCCTGGCCGAGCGGGGGGCCGGGCCCCTGACGGCAGTGTGCGTGCTGGCGTCGCCCGAAGGGATCGCCCACCTCGAGGCATCGGATCTGGTCGCCCACGTCGTCACCGCGTCGATCGACGAGCGTCTCAACGACCATGCCTACATCGTTCCCGGCCTCGGCGACGCCGGTGACCGCCTCTTCGGCACCGCCTGAGCCGAACCGTCGTCAGGCGACGATGTCCACCGGCGTGCCGAGGGTGATGCCCTCCATCTTGATCTGATCCTCGGGGAGCATGCGGAGGCAGCCGTTGGAGACCTTCCCTCCGCCCGATCGGATCAGCTCCTCCGAGCCGAACGGACCGTGGAACGCGGTGATGGCGTCGCCGCTCCCCTGCCAGCTCTGGATGTCTTCGGAGTGCGCGTTCAGGTTCAGCACGATCGGTCCATAGCCCGCCGGGCCCGGCTCCTCGATGACGGCGACGAAGTAGCTCCCGGTGGGTGTCCGGGTGTGGTCCCGACCGATGCCAACAGGCGCGCTCCAGACCTCGAAGCCGTCCTTGTACACCCGTACCCGCGTCTCGCTGAGCGTGAGGACCATGCGCCACGGCGACGCGCTGCGGGTGACGTCAGCCGCACGGACCCACGCGGTGGCCTCGTTGGGGCGCTCGGGGAGCTGGATGCGGAGCCAGTCCCCCTGTTCCTCCACGATGGGCATCGTCATCGGATAGCCGTACCAGATCCCGACCACGCCGACTGCGGCGCCGTCGGGGGAGTCGAAGGTGGGTATCTCACCGTTGGGCGACGCCAGCGAGGTGGACACGGGCACGACCGGCGCCGGAGCGCTGGTGGTGGTCGTCGTCGGCGCCTCGGTGGTGGTGGAGCTGGAGGCCGTAGGTTCGGCGGCGGCGGGCGGTGCGGGGTCGTCCTCGGTGATCACGACGACCCCCGCTGCGACGAGCAGCCCGGAGATCACCACCAGAGCGGCGGCCATCGGTCGCCGGCGATCGGGGATCACCTCGAAGTGCGGTGCCATCCGGCGATGGAACCACACTGGTGCGGCAACGCGCGGTCGCGGCCGCCCACGGCCCCTGACGACCCCGCTCTCAGAGGCCGTGGGCCGCCATCAGCACAGCCGTGGCGTCGAGGACCTCGTCGACGACGCGGCTTGCGGCGGCTCGCGCCGCCTCGACCTCGTCGGCGACCGGCGCCACAGCCTCTGCGTAGATCTTCAGCTTGGGCTCGGTGCCGCTGGGCCGCACGACGAGGCGGGCGCCGTCGAGCGTCCAGATGAGCACGTCCGACGGGGGCAGCCGCTCCCCCGGCGCGAGGTCCTCGACTTCCATCACGCTGCGCCCGGCGACCTCGGTGGGCGGCGTAGCGCGCACTGCGGCCATCGCCGCGGTCACCCGCTCGAGCCAGTCGGTGCCCTCAAGGCGGACGGCGCGCTGACGGGTCACGTGGGCCCCGTGCTGGCGGAAGATGTCGTGCAGTCGGTCGAGGATCGGACCTTGGGCAGCCAGCTCGGCCGCGAGCAGGGCGGTGCTGATGCCGTCCTTGTCGCGCACGAGATCGCCGGCGCAGTAGCCGAGCGCCTCCTCGTAGCCGAACAGGAAGCGCCGGCCCTCGCCGGGTGCCCGCACCACCCACTTGAACCCCGTGAGGGCCTCGGCGTAGCCGACCCCAGCGGCGGCGGCCAGCGTGGACAGGAGGCGGGAGGACACCACGGTCGTCACCAGCGTGTCGTCGGGTCCGTGGCCGCCACGACGCAGGAGGTGATCGGCCAGCACCGCCCCCAGCTCGTCGCCAGTCAGGGGTCGCCAACCGCCCTCGGCGCCGGGATCCGGGAGAGCGACGGCCAATCGATCAGCGTCAGGGTCGTTGGCGATCACCAGGTCGGCGCCCACTCGCCGGGCCAGCGCCAGCGAGAGGTCCAGGGCGCCCGGCTCCTCCGGGTTCGGGAAGGCGACGGTCGGGAAGTCCGGGTCGGGTTCGACCTGCTCGGCCACCTCGTGGGGGGCCGGGAACCCCGCTCGCTCGAAGGCAGCTCGCAGCGTCTCGGCGCCGACTCCGTGCATGGCCGTGTACACGCTGGAGACCTGGCGCGGACCCTCGCGGACCATGGCGGCGGCGCCGGCGAGGTAGGCATCGAGCACGTCGTCGCCGAGGATCTCGATCCCCTCCGCCGAGAGCGGCACCCCGGCCAGGGGCCCGACGGCATCGATGCGATCGGAGATCTGCCCGTCCACCGGCGGGACGATCTGAGCGCCGTCGCCGAGGTACAGCTTGTACCCGTTGTCCTGCGGGGGGTTGTGGCTGGCCGTGATCATGATCCCGGCCACCGCGCCGAGGTGGAGCGTGGCAAAGGCCAGGACGGGGGTGGGCAGCGGACGGGGCAGGACCCGCACTGGGAACCCGGCTCCGGCCAGCACGGCGGCCGTGTCCTCGGCGAACTCGGCGCTCCCATGCCTGGCATCCCGCCCGACCACGACCGGGCCGTCGACCCCCTGCTCGTGCAGCCACGTGGCCACGCCCGCCGTCGCGCGCCGCACCAGCGCCCGGTTCATGCGGTTGGGACCCGCGCCCAGGGCCCCGCGCAGGCCCGCCGTTCCGAACTGCAGCCGATCGTCGAACCTGGCCCGCAGGCCGGCGACGTCATCGGCAGCGAGCAGCGAGTCCACCTCCGCCTGCGTCACCGGGTCGGGATCTTCGTCGCGCCAGGCCTGCACCCGAGCCCGCAGCTCGTCGGTCACAGGCGCGCGACGACCTGGGCCAGGAGGTCGCCCATCGCCTCAGCGGAGGCTCGGCCGGCCTCCAGCACGTCGGCGTGGTCGAGGTCGGTGCCGCCGAGACCCGCGGCCAGGTTGGTGACGAGCGACAAGCCGAGCACCTCGGCGCCGAGGTGGCGGGCGGCGATCACCTCGTGCACCGTAGACATGCCGACGAGGTCGGCACCAAGGGTCTGCAACATGCGTATCTCGGCCGGCGTCTCGTAGTGAGGGCCGGGGAGCCCGGCGTACACGCCCTCCTCGAGGGAGGCATCGACGGCTCGGGCCAGCGAGCGCAGCCGTCCGGAGTAGGCCTCGGTGAGGTCGACGAAGCGCGGCAGACCGAGCTCATCGGGGGCCGCGGGGCCACTCAGCGGCGACCGACCGGTGAGGTTGATGTGGTCGCTGATCAGCACGGGCTGGCCCACTCGCATGCCGGCTCGCAACCCGCCGGCCGCGTTGGTGACCACCACGGTCTCGCAGCCGGCCCGCACGGCGGTCCGCACGGCATGGACCACCACCGAGAGCTCGTGCCCCTCGTAGGCGTGGACCCGACCGAGCAGGGCGAGGATCCGGCGGCCCCCCTCGGCTTGCACGGACCGCAGCACGCCGGAGTGGCCGGCGACGCCGACGGTCGGGAACCCCGGGAGGTCACGGATCGACAGCTCGGCGATCGTCTCACCGACGCGGTCGGCCGCCGGCGTCCACCCGGACCCGAGCACCACCAGCACGTCGTGGCGGGGCACGCCGGTCTGCGTCCCGATCGCCTCAGCGGCCTCGGCCACCAGGCTCCAGGGTGCAGCCGGCATCAGAGGTGCATGGAGTCGGCCAGCTGGGCCAGGGAGAGCCCCGGCCGGGCGCCGGTGTGGCCGAGCACCGCGGAGGCAGCGATCGAGCCGAGGCGACCGCAGCTCTCGAGCGAGCGCCCGCCGGTGAACCCGTAGAGGAACCCGGCGGCGTAGAGATCGCCGGCCGCGGTGGTGTCGACCACGCGGTCCACCGGGTGGGCGGCCACCTCGATCACCTCACCGTCGTGCACGACCAACGAGCCACGGGGACCGCAGGTGATGGCGCCGACCTCGACCTCGGCCTTCACGTGCTCGATGGCGGCCTCCACCGTGTCGACGCCGTAGAGGGCCAGGGCCTCGCCCTCGTTGGCGAAGAGGATGTCGACCTGCTCGCCGACCAGCGACCGCCAGGCCTCCTTGTGCCGATCCACGCAGAACGTGTCGGACAGCGTGAGGCTCACGCGCCGGCCGGCGTCGTGGGCGACGCGACTGGCCTTCCAGTAGGCCTCCTGGGCCTCGGGCCGATCGAAGAGGTAGCCCTCGAGGTAGGTGACCTGCGCCGATGCGATGAGCTCGGCGTCGACGTCCTCGGGCCCGAGGTACTCCGACGATCCGAGGTAGGTGTTCATCGTGCGCTCGGCATCGGGCGTCACCACGATGAGGCAGCGCCCGGTCGGTGGGCCGTCGGTGGCCGGAGCGCACCGGAACGCGGCCCCGGTGGACCTCAGGTCGTGGGCGAAGACCGCCCCGAGCTGGTCGTCGCAGACCCGGCCGATGTACGCCGCCCGCCCCCCGAAGCTGGCGATGCCCGCGATCGTGTTGGCCGCTGAGCCACCCGACACCTCGATGCCGCGACCCATGGCGGCGTAGAGGATCTCCGCCCGCTCGGTGTCGATGAGGGTCATGGCCCCCTTGGTCAGCCCGTGGTCGGCGAGGAAGGTGTCGTCCTCGTGGGTGAGCACGTCGACGAGGGCGTTGCCGATCCCCACCACGTCGAACTCCTCGAGTCTCTGCGCAGCGTCGGTCACGGCGACCGAGGTTACAGGCGCCCTCGGTGGCGTCGACGCGAACGGCGCCACCACTACCCTCTCCTGGTGGCCAACCCGCATCGACTCCCGCGCGCCGTCGTGCCGCGCCGCTACGACCTCACCCTCACCCCGGACCTCGCCGCGGCCACCTTCAGCGGGACGGTCGACATCGACGTGGAGGTCGTCGAGGCGACGCCGTTGGTGGTGCTCAACGCCATCGAGCTCGAGGTCGACACGGCCTGGGTGACCTCGGAGGGCGTCCGCCAGGACGCGATCGTCACCCTCGACGAGGAGACCGAGCGCGTCAGCCTCGCCCTCGCCGAGCCGATCCCGCCCGGCGATGCCGTCGTGTCCCTGCGGTTCAGAGGCCTGCTGAACGACAAGCTGCGTGGCTTCTACCGGTCCACCTTCACCGATGACGACGGCGTCGAGCGCGTCATCGCCACCACCCAGTTCGAGGCCACCGACGCCCGGCGGGCCTTCCCGTGCTGGGACGAGCCCGACTTCAAGGCCCGCTTCGCCGTCACGCTGCACATCGACGACGACCTGCAGGCGGTGTCCAACGCCGGGGTGATCGCCGACGAGGTGCTCGATGGCCAGCGGCGCGTGCGGTTCGCCGAGACCATGACGATGTCCACCTACCTGGTGGCCTTCATCGTCGGGCCGCTCGAGGTCACCGAGCCGGTCGACGTGGCCGGCATCCCCCTGCGGCTCCTCTGCCCACCGGGGCGCCTGCACCTGACCGCCTTCGGGCTGGAGGTGGCGGAGTTCTCCCTCCTCTACCTGGCGGACTACTTCGACCTCCCCTACCCCGGGGACTCGATGGACCTCGTGGCCATCCCTGACTTCGCCTTCGGGGCCATGGAGAACCTCGGGTGCGTCACCTTCCGGGAGACGCTGCTGCTGGCCGACCCGGACCACGCCACCCAGGGCGAGCTCCAGAACGTCGTCGACGTCATCGCTCACGAGCTGGCCCACATGTGGTTCGGCGACCTCGTGACGATGAAGTGGTGGAACGGCATCTGGCTGAACGAGGCCTTCGCCACCTTCATGGAGCTCAAGGTCACCGACGCCTTCCGTCCGGCATGGGAGCGGTGGGTGGGCTTCGGCCTGGCCCGCTCGACCGCCTTCGACACCGACGCCCTGCGCTCCACCCGGCCGATCGAGTACCCGGTCGTGTCGCCCGCCGACGCCGAGGGCATGTTCGACGTGCTCACCTACGAGAAGGGCGCCGCCGTCGTGCGGATGCTCGAGCAGTACCTCGGCGAGGAGGAGTTCCGAGCCGGCATCCGCAAGTACATGGCCAACCACCAGTACGGCAACACCGAGACCACCGACCTCTGGGACGCCATCGAGGAGGCCTCGGGCAAGCCCGTGCGTCGGATCATGGACTCGTGGATCTTCCAGGGTGGGTTCCCGATCGTCAGTGTCGCGGCGCGCGACGACGGCCGCGTGCTGCACCTCTCCCAGGAGCGCTTCCAGTTCCTCGCCCCCGACGAGGAGGGCGCACGCTGGTCGATCCCCATGAAGCTGCGATGCGCACTGGAGGACGGCCAGGTCATCACGATCACCACCCTGCTGGACGACGAGGAGATGGACCTCGAGCTCCCCACCCCCGTGCGGTGGGTGGTCGCCAACGCTGAGGGCAGCGGCTTCTACCGGGTGCACACGTCGCCGGAGCTGCGGGCGGCCCTGGTTGCCCAGGCGCAGGAGGTCCTCTCCGACATCGAGCGCTACGGGCTGGTCGACGACACCTGGGCGGCGGTGCTGGCCGGCGCCTCCACGGCCGAGGAGTACCTGCAGCTGGGGGACGGCTTCAGCGCCGAGCCCGACGTGTCGGTGTGGCGCCGCTTGCTCAACGGGATCGAGCAGATCGAGCGGCTCGTCGACAGAGACGCCCGGACGGCGCTCCACACCCGAACCCAGGCACTGGTTGCCCCCGCCCTCGAACGGCTCGGCTGGGAGGACCGCCCGGGCGACCGTGACCGCGACCGCGAGCTGCGAGGCCTGCTCATCGGAGCGCTGGCCATCCTCGGCGCCGACGAGGACGCCCGAACGCGGGTCGCCGAGATGTTCGCCCGGTACTGCGCCGACAGCAGCAGCGTGGAGGCCAACGTCGCCGGCGCTGTCGTCAAGGCCACCGCCGTCCTGGCCGGGCCGGCCGAGGTCGACGTGATCCTTGAGCGGTTCCGCCATGGAGCCACCCCGCAGGAAGAGCTCCGGTTCCTCTACGCGTTGTCCGACGTGCGGGACCCCACCCAGATGGCTCGGGTGCTCGACCTCGCCATGACGGCCGAGGTGCGGACGCAGAACGCGCCCTTCCTGATCGCCGCCTGCATCGCCAACCGCGACAACGGCACCCAGGCCTGGCGGCTCGTGCACGAGCGATGGGAGGAGATGAACGAGCGGTTCCCCTCGAACAGCATCGTCCGGATGCTGTCGGGCATGCGCTCGGTGAGCGACCCCGCCCTGGCCGCCGACATCGAGGCCTTCACCTCGGAGCACACGGTGCCGCAGGCCAAGCAGACCCTGCAGCAGCACCTCGAGCGCATGCGGGTGAGCGTCGCCCTCCGGGAGCGCCAGGCCAGCTCCTAGCGAGACGGCTCAGACCAGGGAGAGCACGAGACCGACCTGCCCAAGGTGATAGGTGACCATGATCAGCACCCCTCCGTGGCGGGTCTCGCGCAGGAAGCGGTTCCATGCGATGAGGGCATCGCTCACGTAGAAGAGACCAGCCCCGGCAACAGCCAAGCCGCGGCCGGTGCCGATCGCGCTCGCCACCATCGCCGAGATGACACCCATGTAGGCCACCACGGGGCCGGCGAGCTTCGGATCAGGACCGGCACGAACCCCGCGCAGGATGATGGTGCCGAGCACCCCCAGGGCCACCATCACGAGCAGGATCCCGATCAGGAAGCGCAGTCCGTCCATGCCGTCGACGTGCATCCCCACGATGTAAGCGAGGTGACCGAGCAGGAACGCTCCAAGGCCGAAGACGAACAGGTCCTGCGGCAACATGAGCAGGACGTCGCCGGCCAGGCAGAGCACGAGCGCCACCACGAACCAGGTGCGCACGGCGGGATCGTCGACCTCGAGCGCCAGGGTGGCGCTCACGAGGAGGACCATCGTCAGCGGCTTGGCGACGTACAGGAGCGGCTTCTGCTCGAGGTGCACCGCCGACCAGTTGGCGGCCGCCGCCGCCAGGGCAAGGGCGAGGAACAGGAACGACGTGCTGGTCACGCCGTGGCCGCCGCCATGGCGAGCGCCGCCTCCCAGGAGGCGCCCTCCTCGATGAGCCTCCGCCAGCGCATGACCTTGGCCGGCTGGCTCATGCCCAGCACGCCCACGAGCCGACCTTCCCGCCCGTAGAAGGCTACGAAGCGCCGTTCTTCCACGCTGCCCGACACGATCTCCACGACGTCGTCGGCCGCCGCCCGACCGGCCAGCTGGATCTTTCGGTCGTACTGGTCGCTCCAGAACCACGGCACCGGCGTGTACGGGATGGCGTCGCCCAGCAGCGTGCGGGCGGCGTGGCCACCCATCGCGATGGCGTTGTCCCAGTGCTCGACCCGCATCACCTCGTCGAAGCGCTCGTTGGGCCAGCGGGCGACGTCGCCGGCCGCCACGACGGCGGGCGCCGCCCGACAGCTCGCGTCGCACACCACGCCGTTGTCGAGGGTGAGCCCAGACCCTTCGAGCCACTCGGTGTTGGGGCTGACCCCGATGCCGATCACGACGAGGTCCACGTCGAGCACGCTGCCGTCGGTGAGGCGGATGCGTTCGACGCGATCTCCGCCTTCGATGAGGACGACCCCGACCGCAAGGTGGACGTCGACACCGTGGTGGCGGTGCAGGTCGGCGACGACGGCGCCCATCTGCGGGCCGAGTCCGCGCTCGAGGGGGACGGGCAGCGCTTCGATCAGGCTGACCTCGAGGCCGAGGCTGCGAGCACTGGCGGCCACCTCAGCCCCGATGAAGCCCGCTCCCACCACGGCCACCCGTCGAGGCCCGGCGGCGAGGGCGGCACGGATGGCCATGCTGTCGTCGAGCGAGCGGAGGGTGTGGACTCCGTCGAGGTGATCGGTGCCAGGCAGCCGGCGGGGCGACGCTCCGGTGGCGATGACGAGCCCGTCGTAGGGCAGACGCTCGCCCCCGCCGAGCAGCACCGTGCGCCCGGCGAGGTCGAGCCCGGTGGCACTCTCGCCAAGGCGCCAGTCCAGGCCGAGGTCGTCCACCGATCCTAGGGCTAGGTGGAGCTCGGTGCTCTCCGGTGGCTTGGCGCCGGTGAGGACCTGCTTCGACAAGGGCGGCCGGTCGTACGGACGATGGGGCTCGTCCCCCACGATGGTGATCGTGCCGGTGTGACCTCTGGTCCGCAGCTCCTCGGCGGCCCGGAAGCCGGCCAGCGACGCCCCGACGATGACGACGCGTTCGAGCTGCACCGGTGGGGTCAGCCCTCGATCGTGATGGCTTGCTTGGGGCAGCGGCGGACCGCCTCCTCCACCTTCCCGCGCAGCTCCTCCCCCGGTTCGTCCTGCAGCACGTAGAGGAAGTCGTCGTCGCGCACCTCGAACACCTCGGGAGCCGCCACCATGCAGAGGGCGTTGCTCTCACAGAGGTCGTAATCGACGACGACGCGCATGGTGTTCTCCTCGCAGGGGACGATCGGATCGCAGTGCGCGGAACCTACTCTGCCGAGGTCATGCCCCTGTCCTCCGACACGCTGCGTCTCGGCGAGGCCCGCCGCATCGCCCTGCAGGCCCAGGGCTTCGGCGACGCCCGGCCCACTGGGCGAGTCGACCGTCGCCACCTCCGCCGGGTGCTCGACCGGGTGGGCCTCGTCCAGATCGACTCGGTGAACGTGCTCACCCGGTCGCACGAGCTGCCGTTCCTGGCTCGGCTCGGTCCGTACCCCCGCGCCGCGCTGTCGGACTGGCTGTGGGGCAGCGGCGAGGTCTTCGAGTACTGGGGGCACGAAGCGTCATTGCTACCGGTAGCCCTGCAGC
>JBDSUN010000199.1:0-2734 GCA_039927735.1 Acidimicrobiales bacterium
CGCACCGACGAGATCGGGTCCTGGAAGATGAACTGCAGGCGGGTGCGCACCTCGCGCAGCTGCTGACCGCTCAGCGAAGCGAGGTCCGACCCCTCGAAGAGCACCCGACCGCCGGTGGGGGCGGGAAGCTGCATGATGGCCCGACCGGTCGTCGACTTGCCGCAGCCAGACTCGCCGACGAGGCCGAGGGTCTCTCCCTCCCGGACGTCGAGGCTGATGCCGGAGACGGCGTGCACCACCCCTGCGGACGTCTTGAACTCGACGACGAGGTCTTCGATGCGGAGCAGGACGTCATCGTCGCTGCGGAGGTGAGCGGTGCCGGTGCCGGCCATCAGGTCTCGCTTCGGGTGTCGGCGTCGACGAGCTGCGGGGCCATCTCGACCTGGGCGGCGGCGGCGGAGTCACCCGTGACGGCGGCCTCGGCGGCCGGCACGTGGTGGGCGAGGTTGCGCTCCAGCGCCTCCCGCCCGGCCTCGGTGCCGACGGGGTACCAGCAGCGGTAGAGGTGCCCGGGGGTCTCCGCCTCCACCAGTGGTGGCTGCTCGGTGTGGCACTTGGGCTGGGCGTAGGGGCAGCGCGGCGCGAAGCGACAGCCCGATGGCGGGTTGATGAGGTCCGGTGGCCGTCCGCCGATGATCTGGAGCCGGGTGTGGCTCGGGTCCTCGAGCTTCGGGATCGACTTGAGCAGAGCCTCGGTGTACGGCATGCGGACGTTGGCGAAGAGGGTGCGGGTGGGCGCCTTCTCCACGATCTGGCCGGCGTACATCACCGCGATCTCATCGGTGCGCCCTGCCACCACGCCGAGGTCGTGGGTGACCAGCACCATGGCCATGTGCCGCTCGCGCTGCTGGCTGTTGAGGAGGTTGAGGATCTGCGCCTGCACCGTGACGTCGAGGGCGGTGGTGGGCTCATCGGCGAAGAGCAGCTTGGGACCGCAGGCGAGGGAGATGGCGATGGTGACTCGTTGGCGCATGCCCCCGGAGAGCTCGTGCGGGTACTGGGTGATCCGCCGCTTCGGGTCGGGGATGCCGACCGAGTTGAGGAGCTGCAGGGCCTGCTCGTTGGCTTCTTCCTTTCCCAGGTCGACGTGGTAGCGGAGGCCCTCGGTGATCTGACGGCCGATCTTCATCACCGGGTTCAACGACGTCATCGGATCCTGGAACACCATGGCCATCTCGGTGCCCCACAGGGCGCGGAGCTGGTCGTTCTTGGCCCCTACCAGCTCCTGGCCGTTGTAGGTCGCGGACCCGCTCCGGACCACGTTCCCAGAGGTCAGCAGGCCCATGATCGAACGAGCCAGCACCGTCTTGCCCGAGCCGCTCTCGCCAACGATGCCCAGCGTCTTGCCGCGGTCCAGGCTGAAGCTGACGCCGTCGACGGCCTTGACCAGCCCGCCGGGGGTGTCGAAGTGGGTCTTGAAGTCATCGACGACCAGCAAGGGGCCGTCGGCTGGCGCTGGTGCCGTCAGGACGCGACGGCCAGAGCGGTTCGTGGCGGTCAAAGTGCGGCGTCCTTCACGTCGAAGGCGGCGCGGAAGCGATCGCCGAGGAAGTTCACCGCAAGCACGGTGAGGAACATCATGGCGGCAGGGAGCATCGAGGTGTGGGCGATGTTCTCCTGCTGGAGGGCCCGGCGACCGCCGTTGATCATGCCGCCCCAGCTGATCGTCTCCTGGGAGGTGAGGCCGAGGAAGGCGAGGCTGCCCTCGGCGACGATGGCGATGGCCACCACCAGCAGCCCGAAGGCGAGGAGCGGGAGGATCACGTTGGGGAGGATCTCCCGCACGAGGATCCGCCGGCGACTGGCCCCGGCCGCTTCCGCCGCGAGCACGAACTCGCGGCGGGAGAAGGTGAGGGTGGTGGCCCGGGCGATGCGGGCGAAGGCGGGGATGGACACCAGCGAGATGCCGATGACCACGTTCTTCAGGTCGGCGCCGAGGAAGGCCACGATGGCGATCAGGAGGATGAGGGCCGGGAAGGCCAGGAAGATGTCCACCGCTGACATGAGGATCGTCTCGGTACGGCCGCGCAGGAAGCCGGCCACCAGGCCGATCGTCCCACCGATCACCATCCCGATGGCCAGCACGCCAAAGGCCACCACGAGCGACACTCGGCCGCCGTAGATCAGCCGGGAGAAGATGTCGTACCCGTTCTGCTCGGTGCCGAGCAGGTGCCCGGTGGTGCCCGGGGTGGCGTTGGCCGGCACCAGGAAGTCGGATCGGTCGGGGTCGTCGAGGGGGAGGTAGGGGGCCAGCAGGGCGCTGCCGGCCACGAGGGTCAGCCAGACCACGCTGAGCCAGCCGGCCAGGCCGAGGATCCCGCCTCGCTTGCGCCGCTTGCCGGTGGCCGGCTCGGATGCCAGCGCCGACGGGGTGGCCACCTCGCCAGCCCCCACCGTGGAGATCACATCGCTCATCAAGCACCTGCCCTTCGGACGCGGGGGTCGAGCACGGAGTAGAGGAGGTCGGTCAAGAAGTTGATCAGCACGAACGCTGTGGCGATCACCAGCACCACGCCCTGCACCACGAGGTACTCGCGCTGCAGGATCGACCGCACGGCCAGCTCACCGATGCCGGGGATGACGAAGAAGGTCTCGACGATCACCGATCCGCCGATGAGGGTGCCGAAGTTGATGCCGAACACCGTGAGGAGGGAGAAGGAGGACGGCCGCAGGGCGTGACGGAGGAGGATGTGCCAGGTGGGCAGGCCCTTCGAGCGGGCCATGAGCACGAAGT